>JAGRJX010000201.1 GCA_020442545.1 Lysobacterales bacterium | reverse complement strand
GGATCGGCGAATCATCGGCGCTGAACGCGCTCTGGATCTGATGCAGCGCGTCGAGGAAACCCCGGAACGGCCCCGGGTCCAGCGGCCGCTCGGCGTTTTCCTTCTCGTTGCGGGCAAAGGCTTCCAGCCCTTCCTGCTCGCTGACCCGCTCCGACGCATCGCCGAAGATCACCGCATCACCATCGAAAGCGATGCGCAGCTGCGTCGATGCCCGCGACGGCGCCTTGGACGGCAGGATGGTCGCCGCCGCCACGCCGGCATCCAGCGCGTTGGCCACGTCCTCGGCATGCGCGGACAGGAACAGGTCGGCGCTGAACGGCTTGATGTACGGAAACGGCGCCGCGCCGCCGGTGAATGCCGCGCGCGTGATGCGCAGGCCGTGGTGCTCGATGGAATTGAAGATGCGCAGCCCCGTGTCGCTGGAATTGCGCGACAGCAGGATCACCTCGATGCTCGGCAGCCCCGGCCGTTGCTCGGCGTCCAGCGCCAGCAGCTTGGTCACCAGCGGGAACGCGATGCCCGGCCCCAGCACATCGTCCTCGTGATCGCGCTGGAACAGCTGGTAAGCCTCCAGCCCTTCCCGCTCGAACAGCGCATGGCTGTCCTCCAGATCAAACAGTGCCCGCGACGAAATCGCGACGGTCAACGGCCGAGTGTGGTCGGTAGCTCTCATACCGGCAGTATCGCGCAGCCCCGTCTCAGGAACTGCGATCCGGCATGCCCGGCTGCTGCGGTGGGCTGATGCCGTCCCTTTGCACAAGCGCTTCCCGCACACCACCTGCCCCGCGATGGCGCCCTCAACCCGGTGGCCAGGCCATCTGGCGACCGCCGAGCAGGTGCAGGTGAATGTGGTAGACGCTCTGGCCGCCGTGCTGGTTGCAGTTCATCACCACCCGGTAGCCGTCTTCGGCGAAGCCTTCCTGCCTGGCGTAGGCGGCGGCGGCGACCATCAGCTGGCCGGCGAGTTCGGCCTGCTCGGGTAGCACGTCGTTGAGCGTGGCAATCGGCGTTTTTGGAATGAACAGCACGTGCACCGGTGCCTGCGGATTCAGATCGCGAAACCCGAGAACACTGTCGTTCTCGAAGACGATGTCGGCCGGAATCTCGCGGCGAATGATCTTGCTGAAGATGGTGTCGGACATGACGGCGCTCCGGTTCGGGGACGGCCTCCGACTATAGCCGCCGCATCAACCGCTGCGAAGCCGCTGGCTCAGTCAACCGCCTGCCGCGAAGAGAAAGCGTGGGCAATGGTGCTGCGATCCACGTATTCCAGCTCACCGCCCAGCGGCACACCGTGCGCCAGTCGCGTCGGTTTGACACCATGGCGTCGCGCCATCTGGCTCAGGAAGTGCGCCGTGGCCTCGCCTTCCACTGTCGGATTGGTGGCGATGATCATCTCGCCGACCTCGCCTTCCGACAGCCGATCCTCAAGTTGATCGAGACCCAATTCTTCCGGGCCGATGCCATCCAGCGGCGACAGGCGGCCCTGCAGCACGAAGTAGCGACCACGATAGCCGGTGGCCTGCTCGATGGCCAACAGATCCGACGGTGACTCCACCGCACACAGCAAGCTGGCGTCGCGCGAGGCGCTGGCGCAGATCGGGCACTGAGGCTTCTCGCTGAAGTCGCGACACAGCTCGCAAT
>JAGRJX010000393.1 GCA_020442545.1 Lysobacterales bacterium | reverse complement strand
GTCAAGATAGTTGTCGCCTGATTCATGCCGCTTTTGCGCTTATTCTGGTGTCAGCGGCCACGGCGGCAAGCGAGTCGCGTTCCGGGTTCAGTGTCACATGGCCGATGGGCGTCCAGTTCCGGGTGTTGCCCGACCAACGACGGGGATTGCGGCGTCGAGCGTCCATGTAAACAGCAGCCCGGCCCGCCAGCAGGGCACGATCCTGCCGTGCATGGCGTTGGCTCGGTGTGACGTAGCGGATGCCGCTGTGCCGATGGTCGTTGTTGTACCAACTCACCAGCTTCAGCGCCCACTGCCGGGCGTCGGTCAGGGTTGCAAAGCCGCCGGTGGGGAAGCTCGGGTGGTATTTCGCGGTGCGGAACAGGGACTCGACAAAGGCATTGTCATTGCTGACCCGTGGCCGCGAATACGAGGGCGGGATACCCAGCCAGTGCAGCATGCTCAGCACCGTCGTGGCTTTGAGGACGGCGCCGTTGTCGCCGTGCAGGATGGGTTTGGTGTCCATGCCATGGACGCCTTCGGCCAAGGCAGTCTTCTTGAGCAACAGCGCGGCGTGGTCGTCGGACTCCACCGCATGGACTTCGTAGCCCACGATCTTGCGGCTGTAGAGGTCCATGATCAGGTAGAGGTAGAACCAGCGCCCCAGCACGGGCGTGGGCAGCCAGGTGATGTCCCAGCACCAGACCTGTCCGGGCGCAGTGGCGACATGCGTGGTCGGGGCTTTGCGCGGCGCAGGGGCTTTGGCGCGACCGCGATGCTTGAGCTGACCGTTGGCTTTGAGCACGCGATGAAAGCTGGATTCGCTGGCCAGATAGCGCCCCTCATCAGCCAGCATCGGCACGATGCGCGCAGGCGGCATCTCGGCAAAGCGGGGTTCATTGGCCACCTGCAACATCGCCGCCTTCTCATCGCTCGTCAGCGCGTGCGAGGGCAAGGGGCGCTGCGCGTCCGCACGCCCATCGCCGGTGCCATCGGCTTGCCAGCGGCGCAGTGTTCTGACGGTGATCCCGGCCGCCTCGCAGGCCTTGGCGGCACGCGCACCGTCCGCCATCGCCTGTTCGATGCACCTCACCATCCTCTGGCGATCTTCCAGGCGCGTCATGCGTCCGCGTCCTGCTGGAAGATCGCTTCCAACTTTTTTGACAGCACCAATAAGGCCGCCGCCTCGGCCAGCGCCTTCTCCTTGCGTTTGAGATCGCGCTCCAGCTCCCTGACACGCTTGCGATCGGCAGCTCGGGTCGACCGATCAGATAAGGCACCCGGTCGCTCAAGCGAGCGGGTCGCCGCCTCCCTCCACGCGTCAATCTCGCTGGGGAATACGCCCCGCTCGCGGCACCAGGCGTTGCGTTTCTCCTCGCTCAATGCCGCCGTGGCCAGCACGGCCTCCAACCGCGATCCTGCCGTCCAACCTTCGCGATTGACCCCGGATGACAACACCTCAGAGCGCCAACGCGCCAAGGTGTCTGCACGCACGCCAACCTGCTGCGCCACCACGTTTACATCAGCACACTCCGGCGCCAGTAACCGCGCCACCGCTCTGTCTTTGA
>JAGRJX010000028.1:10847-18195 GCA_020442545.1 Lysobacterales bacterium | reverse complement strand
CCGGCCAGCGCCTCGTCGATGGCGTTGTCGACCACCTCGAACACCATGTGATGCAGGCCGGTTCCATCGTGCACGTCACCGATGTACATGCCAGGTCGCTTGCGTACGGCTTCGAGCCCACGCAGCACGGTGATCTTGGAGGAGTCGTAATTCTGTTCGGTCATGGTTTCGCCAGCAGCAGCGCGGCCGGATGGTCACGCGGACTCGGTAGGGGGAAGGTTTCTGGGGCGTTCGGCCAAGGCTACGCTGCAGGCCGCCGACACCCGGATCATTCCTTTTATTATAGCAGCCTCGAGGTTGCGAACCGAGTCAGGCGCTCACGCCGGGATGCGGTTTCAGCGTCGCCGTGTCACCCTGACGTTCCACGTGAAACAGGGCATCCACCCATTCACCCGGCAGGCTGGGCGGCCGTTCAGTCCCGGTCGCGACGACCTGCACACCCGACTCTCGCAGCTGCCGCCAGACGCGGGCCTGGTGTTCGCGATCCAGTTCCGAAGCCAGATCATCGAGCAGCACCAGCGGTGCCTCATGCCCGGCCAGCTTCAGCACGTCAACCTGCGCCAGCACGCAGGCCAGCGCCGCCAGCTTCTCCTGACCGCGCGACAGCGGCGCTGCTTCCGGCAGGTTCTCGAATCGAAGCTGCCAGTCCGCGCGATGCGGCCCACTGAAGCTGTAGCCCAGACGCAGGTCACGTTCGCGATTTGATGCCAGGAGATCGGCGAAATCATGCGTCTTTGACCAGCCGCGGCGGTAGCGCCAGTCCGGCTCGCCCAATTCGGCGAGGAAGAACGACAACAGCGGTGTCGCGGCGGATGCACTGCGTGACAGCTGCTGCTCCCGGAGCACATCGATCCGGTGTGCCGTGCTCGCCATCTCCTGCTCCCACGGCAGGTATTCGGCGGTATTTCTTGCCGAAGCCCGAAGCAGGCTGTTTCGCTGTCGCAGCGCTCGCTGGTAGCGTCGCCAGGCCGAGAGGAAATCCGGTTCCACGTGGAACAAGGCCCAATCCAGGTAGCGGCGGCGCTGTTCGGCCGCGCCAGCCAACAGCTCGTGACTGCCCGGTTCGAAGCAGATGACGGCACAGGCGCGGTGCAGCTCACCCAGCGTCGGGAGACGCTGGCCGTCCAGCTTTGCCTGCCAGTCACTGTCGCTGCGGGTCAGCCCGGTACGACGTTCGCCAGTTTCGGTCTGCCAGCGAGCAAACACCTGCAGGCGCTCTCGGCCGTGCCGGATCAGCGTGTCGCGGGATCCACCGCGGAATGATCGGCCATAGCCCAGCAGGTGCATTGCTTCCAGCAGGCTGGTCTTGCCGGCACCGTTGGCCCCGGTAATGAAGTTGATGCCTGGCGCAAGGCGCAGCGACAGGTCGGCAAACAGCCGCAAGTCACTGATCTGGAGTTGGGTGATGCGCATCCGTTCAGGGCGACCGCCTGCAGCAGGGGAACCGCACAACGATTACCGCGACCGGCATGGTCATAGACGCAGCGGCATCACCACGTGCTGGCAGCGGTCGTCTTCCGCTTCGCGAAGCAGCGCGCTGGAATTGGCATCGCGCAGGCCGATACGCACGGTCTCGCCGCGCAAGGCACTCAGGCCATCCAGCAGATAGGTCACATTGAAGCCCACCGCCAGGCCGTCCACGCTGGTCTCGGCCTCGATCTCCTCGACCGCCTCTTCCTGCTCGGGATTGTGCGCCACGATGCGCATTTCGCCCCGGGAGATCTCCAGCTTCACGCCGCGATACTTTTCGTTGGACAGGATCGACGCACGCTGCAGGGCCGCCCGCAGCAGTTCGCGATTCACGTTGACCATCTTGTCGGCGCCAATCGGGATCACCGCCTCGTAGTCGGGGAAGCGGCCGTCGATCAGCTTGGAGGTGAAGGTGACGTCGCTGCGCTGCACGCGCAGGTGATTTCGCCCGACTTCCAGTTCCAGCTCGCCGTCGCCGCCTTCCAGCAGGCGCTGCAGCTCCAGTACACCCTTGCGCGGGACGATGATCTGGCGACGGGTCTGCACCGCCTGGGCCAACTCAATCTCGCACATCGCCAGACGCGCCCCGTCGGTGGCGACGCAGCGCAGATCATCACCGCGCAGATCCAGCAGCAGGCCGTTCAGATAAAAACGAACATCCTGCTGTGCCATGGCAAAAGCCGTGCGTTCGATCTGGTCCTTGAAAGCCGCTTCCGGCAGGGAAATGCGTTCGACCAGCTCCAGATCCTCGATGGACGGAAATTCGACCGCCGGCAGCGAGGACAGCGTGAATCGGCTGCGACCGGCGCTCAGCGTCGCCTTCTCGTTGCCTTGCGACAAGGTTACCTTGACGCCATCCGGGAGTGCGCGAACGATCTCGAACAGCTTTCGCGCCGGGATCGTGGTCTCGCCGGTTTCCGCATCATCCACGGCGCAGCGGGCTACCATCTCGACTTCCAGATCGGTGCCGGTCATGGACAGGCGACCATCAGCCACCTGCAGCAACAGGTTCGACAACACCGGCAGGGTATTGCGACGTTCGACGACATTGACGACCTGCTGCAAGGGTCGGAGCAGGGCTTCTCTTGGAAGACTGAATCGCATGCGTGGTTCCTCGCTATACCGCTACAAATCTGTTGATTAAAAGAAATGGTGGTGGTGGTAGAGTCTTGGTTTTCTGCCTAAAACTACAGCAAACCTTTGATTTTATTGGTATTTATTCCATAACAAAGTTGTCTGCTGCCTGCGTGTCGGCTGTGTGTGGCTTGTGGACAACTTCCAGGCCCGGAGAAGAGTCCCATCTTATCCACAACTTGTCCCCGCTGTTTCATTCCCGCTCCGCTGCCATCCACCAACCCGCTACTCGCTGAGCTTGCGGATCAGGTTGTTCCAATCCTCGCGGATACGCCCGTCGCTTTCCACCAGGTCACGCACCACGCGGCAGGCATGCAGCACCGTGGTGTGGTCGCGCGAGAACGCCTCGCCGATTTCCGGCAGGCTGTGTTCGGTCAACTCCTTGGCCAACGCCATGGCGATCTGTCGAGGCCGCGCAATCGAGCGGCTGCGACGCTTTGACGACAGCTCCGCCAGCCGCAGCTGGTAGTAGTCTGCCACGGTCTTCTGGATATTCGAGATCGACGTGGCCGCCTGCTGCACGCGGAGCAGGTCGCGCAGGGTTTCCTGTGCGAAATCGGCGCTGATCGCGCGGCCGGTGAAGTTGGCCTGCGCCGCCAGCGTATTGAGCGCGCCCTCAAGATCGCGGACGTTGGAGCGCATGCGTTTGGCAATCAGGTAGGCCACGTCCTCGGGCAGGGCGACGCCGCGCTGTTCGGCCTTGTTGAGCAGGATCGCTGCTCGGGTTTCGAAGTCCGGTGGCTCAATGGCCACTGACAATCCCCAACCCAGGCGTGATTTCAGCCGCGGCTCCAGGTTGTCGACTTCACGCGGGTAGCGGTCGCAGGTCAGGATGATCTGCTGCTTGCCCTCGAACAGCGCGTTGAAGGTGTGGAAGAACTCTTCCTGGGTGGTGTTCTTGCCGGCAAAGAACTGGATGTCGTCGATCAGCAGCGCGTCGACCGAATGGAACTGCTTCTTGAAGCGATCCATCGACTTCTCGCGCAGCGCCTGCATCATGGCGTTGAAAAACTGCTCGGAGCGCAGGTACAGCACGCGCATCGACGGATCGTTCTCGCGCATCAGGTTGCCGGCGGCGTGCATCAGGTGTGTCTTGCCGAGGCCGGTGCCACCGTACAGCAGCAGCGGATTGAAGGCGCGGCCCGGATTCTGCGCCACCTGCATGGCCGCCGAGCGACCCATCTGGTTGGACTTGCCTTCGACGAAACTGTCGAAACGGTAGTGCGGATCAAGACCGGAATGCGCAGCATTGCCTTCGGCGATGCGCTTGCCGCCGCCGGGCGCGCGACTGCCGTCTTCACTGCCCGCCGCGCGCGGCACGGCACCGACGGCCACGCGCAGCTTCGGGCTGCCGCCTGCAAAATGTGCCAGCAGTTCATGCAGACGCTCCAGATGCCGCTCGCGCACCGTGTCGGCAACAAATTGGTTTGGCGCATACAGCGACAGACTGTCGGCGTCGCCATGCGCCTGCAGCGGCTTGAGCCAGGTCAGATATTCCTCGACCGGCAGCTCGGCTTGCAGGCGTTCCAGGCAGCGCTGCCAGGCGGTGATCATCGGCGACGGGGTTTCGGTGGGACGGGACACGTACGTTACTGCAAGGTGGCGGCGGTCGCGAGCGCGAAAGCACCGGGCAAGGACGCCGCGGGAAAGCGCCGATCCAGGCGGTTGCATGCTGAACAGAACAGTCTAGCGTCGGACCGCGCAGCGCGGCAACGTGCCGAACTTGACCGGCATCGCCGCCGAACGTAGAATTCCGCCTCTTTTCCCCGCCATTTTCAACAGGTTTCGCCATGAAGCGCACCTTCCAGCCCAGCAACCTCAAGCGTGCCCGCACACACGGTTTCCGTGCGCGGATGAAGACCACCGGTGGCCGCAAGATCATCAACGCCCGCCGCGCCAAGGGTCGCAAGCGCCTGTCCGCCTGATCGTACGGGCCGGATCGTACGGGTGCCGGCGTGCGCCGTGCTGCTGCAGCGGCGATGACGGAGTACAGCGACACCGACCTGACCAGCACCGCCTTCACCCGGCGGTCGCGACTGCTGACACCCGCTGACTTCCAGCGGGTGTTTGCCAAGGGGCGGCGCTGCAACAGCCAACACCTGCAGCTGATCGTACGCCAGCGTGCCGCGAGCGAGAACGCGGCGGACCGTGCAATCACTCCAGCGCCCGCAACCACTGCGGCCCGACTCGGCCTGACCGTGGCCAAGCGCGTGGCAAGGCGTGCGGTTGACCGCAACCGCATCAAGCGCATCGCGCGCGACAGCTTCCGACGACACCGCCAGCACCTTAGCGGCCTGGACATCGTCCTGGTTGCACGCGCCGGCATCGCCGACCTGCCGCGCCGCGACTTGCACCAGGCCCTGGAAAACCTCTGGCGGCGCGCGAAGACGTTGAAGCCAACGCCATCGCCGGTCAAACTAGCGCCCCCCGACGCGAGCGGCTTCGCCGATTCCCTCGACACGTCGACCGTCACAACGGCGACGCGGGATCCGTCCACCTGAGCTTCCCACACCATCATTTCCGGTCTGTGCGTGCCCGCGTGACAAGGCGGCCGGACTGCCGCCCCGGCTGACGAGTTGCGTCCATGAATCAGAATCGCGTCTTTCTCCTGGTGATCTGGCTGGCCCTGGCCTTCGCGCTGTGGAGTACCTGGCAGAACGACTACAACAAGGCCGAACCTGCTGCAGCGGCGGTCGCTGCCGGGACGGCCGGCAAGACCGCGACCACAGCAGACACATCGGTGCCGGCCATTCCGGCCGATGGCGGGCGCGAAGACGTACCCAGCAGCGATAACCTGCCCGGCGCACCGGCGCCAACGGCCGACAGCCAGCCGGTAGCCACGGCCACCGCGAGCGCATCGGCGCGGGGCATCAGCGTCACCACCGACCTGCTGCACGTGGAGCTTTCAGCCAATGGCGGCAGCGTGCGCCGCGTCGAGCTGCTGTGCTATCCACAGACCACCGAGGCCGGTTCGCCGCCGGTGGAAATCCTTGACGATCGGGGCGAGCACCTGTTCATTGCGCAGAGCGGTCTGATCAACAGCGCCGGCAACGCGCCAAGCCACCAGGCCTCGTTTACTACCGACAGCGACAGCTACGCGCTGGCGGCCGGCAGTGACACGCTGGAAGTGCCGTTCACCTTCCACGGTGCCGACGGCCTTGTGGTCCGCAAGACCTATGTGTTCGAGCGCGGCAGCTACCAGATTCGGGTGCGTGACGACATCACCAACGGCACGTCGACCAACTGGCAGGGCAACGCCTATCGTCAGCTGCAGCGCATCCCGCCGCCAAAACCCGCAGGCGGCTGGATGACCTCGCCGGCCGCGTTTTCCTACACCGGTGGTGCCTGGTACAGCCCGGAAGACAAGTTCAACAAACTCGACTATGGCGAGTTTGCCAGCGAGCCGGCAAAGAACGACATCAGCGGCGGCTGGGTGGCGCTGGTGCAGCACTATTTCCTGGCCGCCTGGATCCCGGATGCCAAGGGCGGCAACCAGTTCAGCTCCAGCGCGCAAAAGAACGGCCGCTACATGATGCGCGCCATCGGTCCGCGCCTTGCCGCCGCACCGGGTGAAACCGTCAGCAGCGAAGCCAGCCTGTACGTCGGTCCCAAGCTGCAGGATCAGCTCGACCAGGTCGCGCCGGGCATGGAGCTGACCGTCGACTACGGCATCTTCACCGTCATCTCGCAGCCGCTGTTCTGGCTGCTGAGCCTGCTGCACGACCTGCTCGGCAACTGGGGCTGGGCGATCATCGGCGTGGTGGTGCTGCTCAAGCTCGCCTTCTACTGGCTGTCGGCCAAGCAGTTCGAGAGCATGGCCAAGATGCGCCGCGTACAGCCGCGTCTGCAGGCGCTGAAGGAGCGCTACGGCGACGATCGCCAGAAGCTCAACCAGGCGATGATGGAGCTGTACAAGAAGGAGAAGATCAATCCCGCCAGCGGCTGCCTGCCGATCCTGGTGCAGATTCCGGTGTTCATCGCGCTGTACTGGGTGCTGGTGGAAAGCGTCGAGCTGCGCCACGCGCCGTGGATTGGCTGGATCCAGGACCTGACCGCGAAGGATCCCTACTTCGTCCTGCCGGCGCTGTACATCATCATCATGTTCGTGACGCAACGCATCTCGCCGACGCCGGGCATGGACCCGATGCAGCGACGCATGATGCAGGCGATGCCGATCATGTTCGGCTTCCTGTTCGCCTTCTTCCCCGCCGGCCTGGTGCTGTACTGGGTCACCAACGGCGCGCTCAGCCTGCTGCAGCAGTACATCAACATGAAGCGGCACGGCGGCTTTGACGACGCCAAGCACAAGACCTGACATGCTCTTTCTCCCTCTCCCGCTGGCGGGAGATCGAGCGCGATAACCATCGCGCGAAGTGTGGCGAGGGTGGTACCCGTCAAGCCGCCTGCTGCTCGCCGCCAACACGGTCATTTGCGAACATGCCCAGATGACGTTGCCAGACGACGAACACGACACTATCGTCGCCATCGCCACCGCGCCGGGTCGCGGCGGCGTCGGCATCGTCCGCGTTTCCGGTCCGCTGTCCGGCGATATCGCTGCGGCGCTGATTGGCAAACCACCGTCACCGCGCCACGCGCACTTCACGACCTTCCGCGACGCGACAGGCGATACCATTGACGACGGCATCGCCCTGTTCTTTCCCGGCCCACGCTCGTTCACCGGTGAGGACGTGCTGGAACTGCAGGGCCACGGCGCGCCGCTGCTGCTGGATCGACTGCAGGCACG
>JAGRJX010000028.1:0-10751 GCA_020442545.1 Lysobacterales bacterium | reverse complement strand
GCCGACCTGATTGCCGCGGGTTCCGAAGCCGCTGTTCGCGCAGCGCGCCGTTCGCTGGATGGCGTGTTCTCGGCAAGGGTCAATGAACTCGTCGCATCGTTGACGCGACTGCGCGTGCACGTCGAAGCCGCCATCGACTTTCCCGAGGAGGAAATCGATTTTCTCGACGACCCGCAGCTGCTGGCGCGACTGGACGAAACCGAAAGCCTGCTGGAAAAACTGCAGCGCGACGCGTCGCGAGGCGTGCGCCTCAATCGCGGCCTGCATGCGGTGATCCTCGGCCCACCCAATGCCGGCAAATCCTCGCTGCTGAATGCGCTGGCCGGCAGCGAGCGCGCCATCGTCACCGAGGTTGCCGGCACCACTCGCGACCTGCTGCGTGAAGTCATTTCACTGGACGGCATTGAGCTGACGCTGGTCGACAGCGCCGGTCTGCGCGAAAGCGACGATGCGGTCGAACAGGAAGGCGTGCGCCGCGCCCGCGCAGAACTCGATGCCGCCGATCTGGTGCTGGCGGTAGTCGATGATCGACAGGGCGACGCCGCCATGAGTGCGCTGGTCGAACAGTTGAAGACCGATCGCACCGACCTTGGTGATGAGCACGGCCCGAAGCTGCTGCGTATCCATAACCAGATCGACCGCAGTGACGCGACGGCACGGGTCGAGGCCAACAAGGCGGATACGTTCGGCCCGAAGTTGTGGCTCAGCGCGAAAACCGGTGACGGCATGCCTGCGCTGATCGATGAACTGATCCTCGCTGCCGGTCACGATGCCGCGTCCACCGCCAACACCTTCAGCGCCCGCCAGCGCCATCTCGATGCCATCCAACGCGCGTCCCGACAACTGGATGCTGCGCGCCAGCGACTGGTGAACGACGCCGCCGGCGAACTCGCCGCCGAAGAGCTGCGCCTTGCCCAACAGTCACTCGGCGAAATCACCGGCGAGGTCAGCAGCGACGACCTGCTCGGCCGCATCTTCTCCAGCTTCTGCATCGGCAAGTGAGTTCAGGATGAACTCATCCCCAACAGCACAAGGATGGGCGTTGATCGGGGATCCAGGAAGCGAAAAGAGAATGGCGCCCGAAGGCGCCGTTCTGGATCAACGAAGCATGAATACCATCAAGCCGATATCGCCAGCGACTCGCGGTGGTAGAGCCGCGCCGCAATGATCCACAGCAGCGCGCCGAGGCCAAAGCCGGCGCCGAGGTAGACCAGCCATTCGGCAAGGTCACCGGCTTCGCCGCGCAGGATGTTCATGATCATCTGATTCTGCGCGAGGAACGGCACGGTAAACTGCCACAGCGCGTTCTTCACCGGCGACACCATCAGGAAGATGGTCGGGATCATCGGCAGCATGATCAGCAGGCTCATGTAGCTCTGCGCTTCCTTCACACTCTTCACGCTGGCGGCGATCAGGGTCAGCAGCGTGGTGCCGATCAGCAGCATCGGCGTCAGCACCAGCAGGATGCGCGCGATGCTCAGCACCGACACGTCGACCTTGCCCTGCATGCCCGGCGCGATCTGGAAGCCGATCTTGANNAGGCGATCAAGGTCAGCAGCAGGCTCAGGAAGCCGAACGCGCAGGCCGCCGCGATCTTGCCGCTCATCACCCCGCCGCGAGAAGCCGGTGTGGCCAGCAGCGGCTCCAGCGACTGCCGTTCACGCTCGCCGGCGGTGACGTCGATCACCAGATGTGCGCCGCCAATGAAGGCGCTGAGGATCAAGAGATACGGCAGAAACACCAGTGAGCGACCGACCAGGCTTTCCGGCGTGGCCAGATCCTTGCGCGACACCGCCAGCGACTGCACCAGCGACGGACTGACGCCGCGCGACAGCAATCGCAGCGCACCAACCTGCGAGGAGTAGGCGCTCAGCAGACCCTCGATGCGGCGCACCGGAATCTCCGAATCCTGCTGCGAGGCGTCGTACAGGATCTCGACCAGCGCCGGCTCGCTGCCGCGCCATTTGTCGCCGAACTCCGGCGAGATGCGCAGGATCACTTCCTCGTCCTGGTTGCGGATCGCTGCGGTCGGGTCTTCCGGCGCGTCTTCGGTGGTGACGTTCTGGCCGTTGAGCCAGGCGACGAGATTCGGTGCGTGCTCGGCACCAATCACCGGCAGCTCCAGCGTTTTCTCGCTCTGGCTGGTGACCTTTTTCTGCATCACGCTGAACATGCCCAGCATCAATACCGGCAGCAGCAGCGGACCCATTAACAGGCCGATCATTACCGTGCGGCGATCGCGGAACAGGTCCTTCAGTTCCTTCATCATTACCGTGATCATGGCTTTCATGCGTGCAGCCCCTCTTCCGTGCCGATGGCCTTGACGAAGGCGTCTTCCAGGTTGTCCTCGCCGGTCTGCTGGCGCAGTTCGTCGGCGGTGCCTTGCGCAACGACGCGACCCTTGGCGATCACCACGATCCGGTCACAGAGTGCGGCGACCTCCTGCATGATGTGGCTGGAGAAGATCACGCAGCGCCCTTCCTCGCGCAGCTGCTTGAGGAACTCGCGCATGGCGCGCGTCGTCATCACGTCGAGGCCATTGGTGGGCTCGTCAAGGATCACGTTCTTCGGGTCGTGTACCAGCGCGCGGGCGATGGCGGTCTTGGTGCGCTGGCCCTGTGAGAAACCCTCGGTCTGGCGCTCGGCGATATCGGCCATGTCCAGCGCCTTGATCAGGCGATCACGCTGCTGCGCGATGTCGGCTTCGCTCATGCCGTGCAGGCGACCGAAGTAGTCGATGTTCTCGCGGGCGGTCAGCCGCTTGTAGACACCACGCGCATCGGGCAGAACACCGAGGCTGCGGCGCACCGCTTCGGCATCCTTCGATGCGTCCACGCCATCAACGACGACGCGGCCCTGGTCGGGCGACATCAGCGTGTAGAGCATGCGCAGCGTGGTGGTCTTGCCAGCGCCGTTGGGACCGAGCAGGCCGGTGATCTGACCGTCCTCGGCGTGGAAACTCACACCGTCCACGGCTTTCACCGTGCCGGTCTTGGCCTTGAAGGCCTTGTGCAGGTTGTCGACTTGAATCATGGGTTCAAAATCCGTGATTTGTGATTCGTGATTCGTGATGGGATGGGCGATGTGGATGGTTGCCGGAGCGGCTCTGACCAATCACGAATCACCCATCACCAATCACGGCTCTCAGGGTTCCCAGCCGTAGAAGCCAGCAAACGGCGGCGTGTACGGCACGCTGTCGAGGCAGGTGGTATCGAGGTTGGCCGGCTGGATGTTGTCGATGAAATCCGCCATCAGCCGCGGCATGCAGCCGACCGGAATCACGTTGTGCCCTTGCCCCTGGATTTCGATCAGGCGCGCGTTGCCGAGGCCTTTCATGATCTGCTCGCCATAGCGCGGCGGCGTCACCGGATCGAACTCGCCGGTCAGCACCAGGAACGGAATGGCGGTCTTCAATGGCTGGTGGAAATCGGCCGGCACGTCGCCGTGCGGCCATTCCGCGCACTGCGCCTTGACCAGCTCGATGAAACGCGTGCCCAGCAGGCTGTCCTCGTCGGCTGAATCGACGCGCAGTTGATCCGCGTCCTCGCTGCACATCACCGACAGCTCCATGCCGCGACTGAACTGGCCTTCCAGCTGGCCGCGCAGCATCTGCGCCTGTGCACGCAGCACGTCGGTGCGACCGTCGACGGCTTCGGAAATCACCAGCGGCAGCATGCTCGTGGCCATCGGCATGTAGGCGTACATGCGCACCAGGCCGGCGACGTCGTCGAAGGCCAGCTCGCCGCTTTCCTCGACGCCGGTCTGTGGGTCGCGCCAGGTGGTGGCGATCGGCCCTTCGCGCAGCTTTGCCACCAGCTCGGCCAGCTTTTCGCGCGGATTGCCGAAGCGCTCATTGCAGGTCTTGTCGGAAACGCAGCGCGCCAGCTGCTGGTCGAGCGCGGACTCCAGGTTCTTCGCGTGATCCTGGCCGAGAATCAGCTCGTTCGGCACCGGGCTGTCCAGCACCACGCTGCGCGTGCTCGCCGGATAGCGGTGCGCGAACTGCTGCGCCACGCGGGTGCCGTAGGAAATGCCGACCAGGTTGACCTGCGCTGCGCCAATCGCTTCGCGCACGGCCTCGATGTCGGCGATGGCGTCGGTGGTGGTGTAGAAGCGCGGGTCGCTGTCGCCCAGCTTCGACAGGCATTCGCGCGTCAGCTTCACCGCAATGTCGATCTGCTCGGCGTCGCTGGCCTCGGCGTTGTCGTCCTCATCGTCTTCGTCGAGCTCACAGGTCAGCGGATGCGAGGCGCCGGTACCGCGCTGGTCGAGCAGGATGATGTCGCGCTGTCGACCGACCTGGCGGAAGGCACTCTCGATCTGCGGAAAGCTGTCGCGCGCACTCTGTCCCGGGCCGCCGGCCAGCATGAACACCGGGTCCGGATGCTCCTCGCGGCCGTCGCCGGGAATCCAGGCGATGGCCAGCTCGATCTGCCGGCCATCCGGCTCGGCCCGGTTTTCCGGCACCGACATCGTGGTGCACTGCGCCTCGGTGGTGGCGACGCCGACTGGCGGCGCCAGCGTGCATGGCTCGAAGTCCAGCGTGCCCAGCGTGCGCGCATTGGCCGACGACGATGCCGCCGCGATGGCGATGGCGATCGCCAGCCAGCGCGTCAGCGGATGCCGGCAAAGATCGGTGAGTGACAACTTCATGTCTGCTCCTCGTAGATGAAGATGGATTCGATGTTTTTCTCGAACAGCCGCGCCAGGCGGAAGGCCAGCGGCAGGCTGGGGTCGTACTTGCCGGTTTCGATGGCGTTGACCGTCTGCCGGGATACCCCGAGACGTTCCGCCAGCGCGGCCTGTGACCAGCCCTGCGCCTCGCGCAGTTCGCGGACGTGGCTGTTCATCCGTAGCGCCGCGACGCCCACACCTTGCACAGGCCGTAGACGATGATGAAAACCGGCAGGATCCAGATCAGCACGATCTTTCCGGAGATGCTGAACACGTTCGCCGCCGCCAGCAGGCCCAGCGGAAAGCTGCCGAACACCAGCAGTGCCGACGCCATGGCGATGGCCTGCAGCTCGATCTTCTGCTGCAGTTCGTCGCAGCCGGCCAGATAGCGCATCTGCGCGCGCGCCCACATCGCGATGCCGATCACCGGCAGAAGGGCCAGCAGTGCGCGACCGGCGGTGGGCAGCTCGAAATGGCGAATGCACCAGAAGCTGACGATGATCAGAAACATGTAGAGCGTCATGCTGACCAGCATCTCGCGCTGGTAGCGTCGGCGAACTTCGGCGGGTGCCTCATCACAGGGCGCCGGCAAGCGACCGCGCAGCAGCAAGCCGAACAGGGCGCCGAAGGACAAGCCGACGAGGATGCCCCGCACCGTGTCCGACAGCGCCACAAACTGCGGTAGCGCGATGCTGACGAGCAGCAGCAACAAGGCCATCGGTAAAGCGACACGGTAGGAAATGGTCATGATGCGATGTCAAGTGAGCTTGACACCAGTCTGACAGCCCCGGCGGCATGATGTCAAGTGACCTTGACACAACAAGCGGACATCGGTGGCTGACAAGGCGAATAGCGGGCCGATTCTGGTCCCATCCGACGCGGCTCGTCCGGGAAGATCAAACCGGAACCGTCACAAGACAAGACCAGGATTCACACAAGCATGAAACGCATCCCCTCGTTCGTCGCAGGCCTCGCAACGGTCCTGGTTCTTGCGCTCGGTGCGCTGACCGCCGCCCCGGCACAGGCTGCCACCAAGCTCAACCCGTTCCGCCCACTTGATGGCATGTACTACGCCGCGCAGGCGGGCGGCACGGCATTGAACTGGAGCCACATCGACAATACCGCGTATTTCGGGGTGATCAACGAGTATGACTTCGAGGGTTCTGGTGCTGCCCGCTGGTACACCTTCCTGGTCCATCTGGAGTTCAACAACCCGATCGATTTTGCAGGGTCGTCCAACCCGCTGTCGTATGACTCTTGTGATGAAACCTGCGGCACGATCAGTGATTTCGCCCGCCCGTACGATTCCAGCAACCCGGGGTTCCTGTATTCCACCGAAACCAGCGTCATCGCCCACGCCACCGCGGAACTGGTCGAGTCCGTTCGACAGGCGGCGGGTCAGCCGGTCGAGTCGCACCCCACGGGGGTGCAGGTGAGCGTGGTGTTCTATTCCACGAGCGTGGTTGATGTGACCTACAGCGGCAAGACCAGCCGCTTCCGCGCGATCCCGGCCGTGGCAGAGTTCGGCAGCCAGGACGGGCTCACCCAGGCGGCCTACGACTTTCGTGCCAGCAAGCACTGGGTTCCCAACGAATCCTATGGCAGCATCATCATCGGCCCCAGCGGGCACCCGGTTGAGGACACCCATGCCGGTGACGAAGCCGAGGGGTTCATCGATCACCTGGCCGCCAAGTGGCGAGAAGTCCCGGACGACATGGGCTGGACCAAGGACGATACCCGTGGCGCGAAGTTCTACCTGTTCGACGGCTACCCGATGCCCCCGGTGGTCCCGGTCACGGCCAAGGAGCCCGGCTCGGACCTCTTCAACTACATTGAGTTCGTGCTCCCCGGCGCGACCGAGTACGGCTACAACGACAACCGGTCCACGCTCGGGGTGTTCTGGGATCCGGAGCTGGATCGCGGGTTCGCCTATGACGTCAGCATTGTCACCCCCTTCGATAAAGTCGAGTGCTCCCGCCTCCGCGGCATCGTCCTGCGCACCCAGGACGGCTTCCGCATCATCGACCCGTATTCCTACGAGGACGGGATGGCGCTGTTCAACGACGACGACCCGAGAACCAACCCGAACGGCCGCTACCAGTTCTATGAACTGACCCGCTACTGATCGGTCCGGTCCATCCGGCATCAGCGAAGCCGCCTTCGGGCGGCTTTTGCGTTGTTCTGGTCAGCGTATGTCGCACTTCGGGTGGACGATCCGTATCCTCTTGATAGACCGGGCTGTCAGGGGGGTGCCCGCTCGAAACGCCGTGAAGTCCGGGCATGTTGCCGGGGTTGGCGAGGAGGCGAGGACATGATTACCCCTCTGCGTGCGGGCCTTGCTGGCCTGCTGCTGGTGATGAATCTGCAGGCTGCCCATGCGCTGACGCGCAACTGGCCGGGTGCTGCGCCCTGCGACGGCACGCTGCAGGCCTGCATCGATGCATCGGCTGCGGGCGATACGGTGGTGATCGTCACCAACACGCCGGTCGACGAGGCCATCACCATCCAGAACAAGGCGCTGACGCTGCGTGGCAGCGGCAAGCAGGATGCCACCTTCGCCGAGTACCGCACGATCTTCGTTTCCTCGACCGATGCGCTCAATCGGGCGGTCAACCTGGAAGACCTGCACTTTGCCAACGGCGGCATCCGCGCCGTCAACAATGGCAGCGGAACGCTGACTATGCGGGTGCGGCGCGTGGTCGCCTTCCGCGACTGGCAGAGCCCGGCAATCTTGGCCAATGCCAGCGGTGATGGCGGGCTGGCTGTGCTGGTCGAGAACAGCGACCTGTCGGTGAAGGGCGATCCCGATCCGATGTTCCCGGAGAGCATGACGGCGATATCGCTCTACAGCTCATCGACCCAGCCGCCAGAGTTTGACATCCGCTTCAACCGCATCCGCGTGGTGGATTCCGAGCAGGGCGAAGCCATCTACACGGGTTCGTCGGGAAGTCCGGCCAACATCCGCATCATCGGCAACCGCGTCGACGGTGAGGACTACAACGCCGGCATCGTGGTGACGCATGGTGGAGGCGGCGCACAGCTCAATGCCTATGTGGTGGGCAACGTGGTGCGCAACCAGCACGGCAACGTCGGTGCCAGCGGCGCCATTGTCTTTCGCGCCCGCGACGGCGATATCGACGCACTGGTTTACAACAACACCCTGATCGACAACCGGCGCGCACTCGAAGTATCGGCGCGCGGCGATCTGGGCGGTGAAATCACCGGTGCTGTTCGCAACAACCTGGTCGCTTTCAACCAGAGCGGCATCATGATCGACTCGGACTTCGATGGCCCCGGCCTGGTGGCCAACAGCAACAACCTCGAGTTCGACAACAGCTACAACTGGTACACACCAGGACCAGGAACGCTGCACGTCACGCCACGACTGCGCAGCGGTGATTTCCGGATCCTGGATGACAGCCCGGCGGTGGATGCCGGCATCAACCTGGACTCCACGCTGGAAACCCTGGGCATCCCGCTGGTGGACGCGGACGGTCAGCCGCGCCAGAACGGCGCAAGCTATGACATTGGCGCATTCGAAACAGGTACTGCGACGCAGTGGCTGCACCAGGACACCGCGACCAGTGCAGCGAACCACACCAGCACCGTCAACTGGCCGCAGATCGACGGCGATCCGTCGGCGCGCACGCTGTTCACGCCAAACTACAACCCATCGGGTAGTTCGGGCGTCTACAACGCTCACTTCACCGGCATCTACTATCAAACCGGCAAGTGGCGGGTGTTCAACCAGGATGCCGGCGACATGCCGCAGGGTGCGGCTTTCAACCTGCTGTACCCGGACCAGAGGCACGTCTTCACCCATACGGTGACTGCCGCCAACCAGGCAGGCTTCACCACCAAGCTCGACAACGTGCGGGTGAACGGCAAGGGCGGCAAGGTGATCATCGCCTCGCCCTACTGGACCAGCAGCTACTTCAACGCGCCCTATTCGATTGCCTACTTCGGACCGCAGTGGCTGATCATCAACGAGAGCGACGCGACAATACCGGAGTCCGTCAACTTCTTTGTCTATGCACAGGATCCCAGCCAGGCGGGATTCCGCACCGCCAGCTACGCTAGCGCAATCTACGGCAACAGCTTCTTCCTCGATCATCCGCTGCTGAACGGCAAGGCCTGCGCGCAGCTGCAGGTGACCCAGGGCAATGGCTCGGACGCGCTGACCGTGCCTTTCGGCGTCTGGTTCAGCAACTCTCGCCAGCGCTGGGCGATTTTCCGCCAGGATCTTGGCGCGATGCCGGCTGGCGTGGCGTTCCACGTGTGGTTCGATCCAAAGCAGGTGGAGCAGTGCAGCAGCGGCGAGCTATTCCGAGACGGTTTCGAGGACGTGCGCTGACGCGGTTGGTGCCGGTGTTCACTCCGCCTGGGTGAAGTAAAGCAGCAGGCGCGCGAGACTGACCAGATCCTGCGCGTTGTGGGCGAGCACGCCGCGTAGCGGGCCATCGTCGCCACACTGCAACCAGCGTCGGAAGGCCTGCGGTGCTTCGCTGCCGGGCAGGTCGTTGGCGCGGGCGATGCCGAGCAGTTCGCGTTCGACCGTGGCCATGCGACAGTCGGGCCAGACATCGCGATACAGGCGACGCACGGGATGCACCAGGTCGATGTGATGAAGGCCATGGCAGGCGTCGCGCTGTCGATGCAGCTGCCATCGCGTGCGCAGCAAGGGTGCGTCATAGCTGCGACCGTTGTAGCTGACCAGCGTGCGGTCCTTCATCCAGCCAGCAAAGGTCTGCAGCATGGCGGCTTCGGCATCGAGACGGGTGATCAGCAGCTGGCGGACATGTAGGCCATCGTCATCGAAATGCGCCGCGCCAATCTGGAAGGCGCGTGTGCCGGTGCCACCATTCAACCCGGTGGTTTCGGTGTCGAAGAACAGTAGGTCAGCAACATCAACACGATGCGGAAGGCCGCGCGACAGCAGCGGCCATAGCGAGCGGACGGTTAGCGAACTACTGGCTGGCAGCAGCGGAACCGGCTGTTCAATCAGCCGAAGACCGGGCGAGATTTCGGTGCCGGGTAGCGGAGCCGCCGGTGTTTGCGCCGATTGCAACGCTTCGGGTTTGGCTGCCGTCATCGACGCCCGTCGAACACGCATGAGTCGTCGCAGGTCGGCAGCTAGCTCGTTGGCGTTGGATGTAGAGGAAGCTGCACGTCGCCCATCCTTCTCGTTGTCATTCCCGCGAAGGCGGGAATCCAGCTCTTCAGCCGTATCGGTGATCACCAACTCAAGGCGAGATTTCTTGCTGCTGCAAGCCATTCGCGGAGAAACGAACTGCCGAGCATGAGTTGAGTTGGTAGGAGCTGGATTCCCGCCTTCGCGGGAATGACGAATGGCGCGCGTATCGGATCCTTGGCGAGCGCCGGCCTGCACGCGCAGGCGCGAGAGGCGTTCGGCGATGCTGCTCACCACGGATCGTCCGTCGCCGTGCGGCTATCGCAAAACATGTCGCGCGGCGAAACCTGTGATGACGTTTCCGCCGTCGGCGTGGCCATCACATCCATGGAATCGTTTCGCGGTCCTGCTCCGTGTGATGACTGGGACAATTCGTCCAGAACACGCAGCGCCAGCGACTTCGGCGTGTCGTCGTCGCACGACTCATCAGCCGCGAGTACCGGGCCGACACAGGCAGGACAACCCACCACGCAATCGCAGGCAGCAATCAGTACGAGAGCATTGGCGATCAACTCATGCTGCCGATCAAACAGCGGTTCGGACAGCCCAACGCCGCCGGGATAGTTGTCGTAGAGGTACAAGGTCGGCGCAAAACGCTCACCGCCGTGCAGCGGTGAACCATCGGCATCCTGAACCTGCATGCGGCCGCGTTCATCACGGCGCGCAAACCAGCCACCATCGCTGTCGGTGACCACATGACGAAGATCCGAAGGCTCGGCCATAACCGCCAGCGCGGCCACCGTGTGCAATGCCTGTGCGGCGCCAGCGAAGCCATCCAGCGCCTGCTGTCGATTGGCGAAGCAGCGCTGCAGGTGATCCGGCGGCAACTGCCACCACAGCGCCGTGGTGTGCAGCTCCTGGTCCGGCAGGTTCACCGGGCCGTAGC
>JAGRJX010000200.1 GCA_020442545.1 Lysobacterales bacterium | reverse complement strand
ACGAAGAAGCCGCCGCGCAAGGCCTCATCGCCGGGCTCAATGCCGCACGCGCCGCACGCGGGCTGGAGCCGTGGAGCCCACTGCGCCACGAGGCTTACATCGGCGTGCTGATCGACGACCTCACCACCAACGGCGTACTGGAACCGTATCGAATGTTCACCTCGCGCGCCGAGTACCGCCTGCACTTGCGCGAAGACAACGCCGACCTTCGCCTGACCGAACGCGGGCACGACTTGGGTCTGGTCGACGAACACCGCTGGACGAGGTTCTGCACCAAGCGCGAGGCCATCGAACGTGAGCAGGCGCGACTGCAGTCATTGCGCTTGATTCCGGGCAAGCCATCGACCGAGGAGATCGAACGCGAACTCGACATCGGCATCACCCGCGATGTTTCGGTCGCCGAGCTTTTGCGTCGACCCGAATTGGACTACGCGCGCCTGACCGCCCTGCCACAACTCGGTCCGGCCGTCCCCGATGCCAAGGTCGCCGAGCAGGTCGAAATCCAGGCCAAGTACGGCGGTTATCTGGAGCGCCAGCAACAGGATATCGACCGCCAACAGCGCAGCGAGGGCACGGTGATTCCGGCGGATTTTTCCTTTCGTCAGGTATCCGGACTTTCCAACGAGGTCCGTGCGCGACTGGATGCCAGCCGGCCCGAAACCATCGGCCAGGCCATGCGTGTTTCCGGCGTCACGCCCGCTGCCATCTCACTGCTGCTGGTTCATCTCAAGCGCCATCGCGCCCAGCCTGCAGCCGACAGCGCCTGAATCGGCAATTATCCCGCGGCGGGCACGCTGGATTGCGCGAGGAACAGCGCCACCAGCACGATCGCGCCCTGCAGCAACCCAAGATGAAAGGCGCGCCGATCGCGCACAGGTTCGCGCCGGCGTGCCTGCCATGCTGCCCAAAGCGCGACCGCCAGCGCACAGCCCAAACCGATGTAATAGCTCGCGCCCCACTGCGCACGCGCACCCACCATCACCAAGGCCCAGTAGCCGCATCCCAGGATCAGCAGCTGCGCCACGATGGCGGTCTCGCCCAACAGGATCGCCATGGACTTGCGCTGCCCTTTTTCGTCGGCCTTGCGCGTCGCCATCGCTTTCCACAGCGCGCAGGCCGTCGCCCACAACACGGCCGCCAGCCACAACAACCAGGCCTCGGCCGAAGGCGCCTCGTCGGTGATTGCCACAAAGGCCACCAGCACCCCCGCGCTCATCACCGCTGAGGCATACACCTGCGCGAGATAGCTGTGCCGGCGCACCCAGGGCGTCAACGCGGCCAGCACCACGGCAGCCGCCATCCATTGCGCGGCCTGCATGCTGCACGCCGCCACCAGCAGCAAAGCCAAGGCGGCCAGCACTACCACATGCGTCCACGCCGCACTGCGACTGATGCCATTCGCAATGGGCGTGCCGCGTTCAAGCAAGACGCAGGACGCAAAACGTGCAGCCACATGCAACATCACGCAGGCCACGACCAAGGCAAGCCCAATCAGCGCGTTGACGCCATCCGGCTGGGCGAGGACCGCACCCCACGCCGTTGGCCACAGCACGAGCAGACAGTCTTCCGGTTGCTCGTAGCGAAGCACACGCACCAGCGGCTTCAGCCCCATACCCAGCTGCGCCATCAGCCCGCGCGCCATCGACGCAACGGCAAGCGAACGCGACTGATCCGATGTGGGAGGCGACATGCTCGTGAAAGTCCTACGAACGCGGAACGGCCGGACTGGAATTATCCGCCCTCGGCCCCGATATGGTAGCGGCAGTGGTCACAGCCCGCGCCTTGCAACGTCCTGACCCCTGTCATCCCTCGATTCACAAGGACCACCTCATGAGCACCGCACAACAAGGCAGCACCGGCAACGTCATCGCCGCACTCTGCAGCCTCTTCATCCCAGGCCTGGGCCAGCTCATCCAGGGCCGCCTGTTGTCGGCCATGTTCTGGTTCGTATTCGCCTGCGTCGGCTTTGCCATCACTTGGCTACTGACCTTCTCGCTGCTGCCCTTCGGATGGTTCGTGGTGAGCATCTTCGCGTGCTTGAACGCCGCGCTGTATCGGCGCTGATCCAGCACCCAAGCGCAGATTCGGCCACGCGGGCTCGATCCGTGGCAAAATGCGCGACTTGCTTGCATGCGCCTGTAGCTCAGCCGGATAGAGTAGTGGCTTCCGAAGGCACGAGTCGTTGGCGTAATTTGAAGCAAGACAATGGTCATACGCGCCTGTAGCTCAGCCGGATAGAGTAGTGGCTTCCGAAGCCATTGGTCGGGGGTTCGAATCCCTCCGGGCGCGCCAATCACCTCCAGACCGGCTCTGTGCCCATTCTGTGCCACGGTCTGTGCCCACGGCACTCCGAGAGGTGGCCCAAGTGAGTAGAGCCCTTGCGCCACGTCTGCGTGCGCTCCGGCGCCGAAAGGCATGGGACGATCTCACCATGATGTGTTGCATCACCGGAGTTCCCCTGAAGTGACTCAGGGTGACGGCCTCGCGGAGCTGGCAGCGGAGAACGCGCGCCTGATCGCCCTGCTCGAAGCTCACGGCATCGACTGGCGAGTGTCCCCGCACGCCGCGACGCTTAACCCTGCAAACTCTCATTTCTCGACCAGCGACAAGGTCGCCCTGTTCCGCCGACTCTTTCGGGGTCGGACGGATGTCTTTCCCCTGCGCTGGGAAAGCAAGGCGAGTGGCAAGTCCGGGTACTCGCCCGCGTGTGCCAACGAATGGCGCGCAGGCATTTGCAGGAAACCTCAGATCAAATGTGGCGACTGCAGCCACCGAATGCTGCGCCCGCTGACCGACTCGGTCGTCTACGATCATCTTGCCGGCGAACACACGATTGGAGTGTATCCCCTCCTCGAGGGTGATGATTGCTATTTCCTGGCCGCGGACTTCGATGAAGCCGAATGGCGGGACGATGCTCGTGCCTACTTAGATTCCTGCGAGGCGCTGGGTGTGCCTGTGGCGCTGGAGATCTCGCGATCGGGAAACGGCGCGCACGCCTGGATCTTCTTCAAGCATCGCGTCGCTGCGCGTGAGGCGCGTCGTCTTGGTGCTGCGATCATCAGTCATGCCTGTCAACGCTTGCGGCAGCTGAAACTCTCTTCGTACGACCGCCTGTTTCCGAACCAGGACACCATGCCGAAAGGTGGCTTCGGCAATCTGATCGCTCTGCCGTTGCAGAAGTCTCCTCGCGAAGCGGGACGCAGCGTGTTCGTCGACGCGGATCTGAACCCCTACCCGGACCAATGGTCCTACCTGGCTTCCGTAACATCGATGGACCCGTCGGACATCGAGCCGACCGTTCTTCGCGCGACCGATGGCGGCCATCCGTTGGACGTGGGTTTCATCGACGATGAGGACCTGTCCCGACCCTGGGAGAGCAAGGCGCCTGCGATTCGGAAGCTCTCGGGGACCATGCCCGGGTCCTTGTCGGTCACGATGGCCAATCAGCTGTACGTGGAGAAGGATGGGCTTCCGCAGTCTTTGGCCAACCGTCTGATCCGCCTCGCCGCCTTTCCGAACCCTGCCTTCTACCAAGCGCAGGCAATGCGGATGTCCGTGTGGGACAAGCCGCGCATCATTGGATGCGCGGAGAACTTCCCGAAGCACATTGCACTGCCTCGCGGCTGTCTTGATGAAGTGCTGACTCTACTTCGTGACAATGACATCACCTGCGAACTGCATGATGAACGATTCGAAGGTGCCGGACTGGATGTCGCGTTCGTGGGTCGACTGCGCGATGACCAGGAAGCCGCGGTGTCGTCGATGATGCAGCATGACCTCGGCGTCCTGTGCGCACCGACGGGGTTCGGCAAGACAGTCACTGCCGCCGCGATGATTGCGCGGCGCGGCATCAGTACGCTGATCCTTGTGCACCGCAACGAGTTGCTCAAGCAATGGCGAGAGCGCCTGCAGGCTTTTCTCTCGGACGGCAAGTCAGTGATCGGCACGATTGGAGGGGGCAGGTCCAAGCCCTCCGGCATGATCGACATCGCCGTCATGCAGTCACTTTCGCGCAAGGGGGAAGTTGACCCTCTCGTGGAAGCCTACGGACACGTCATCATCGATGAGTGCCACCATGTCGGCGCCGTCTCCTTCGACGCGATCCTCAAACGGACGCGCGCCAAATACATGCTGGGTCTCACGGCAACACCCATTCGTCGCGATGGGCAGCACCCGATCATCTTCATGCGCTGTGGGCCGATTCGTCACACGGCTGCGATGCCGGCCAGCGCGCCGCAAGAGCTTCTTGTCGTGCCGCGGCTTCGTGAAGCACCGATCGATCTGGCGCCCGAGGCGGGGATCCAGGAAGTGTTCGGTCGGCTTGTGGCGGATGGCGAGCGGACTCGTGAAATTGCAGACGCGGTCGAACAAGCGGTCACATTGGGTCGAAAGGTCTTGGTGTTGACCGAGCGAACGGATCATCTGAACAGCATCGCCGCTGCCTTGGTCGGAATTCGGCCGGCTCCGCATGTGCTGCATGGCCGCATGACGAAGAAGCGTCGTGCGGCCGTGATTGCAGAGCTGGAGTCGCTCGCGCCCACGGCGCCCCGCATCGTGCTGGCGACCGGAAAGCTGGTGGGCGAGGGGTTCGATCACGCTCCCCTGGACACGTTGGTGCTGGCGATGCCGGTCTCCTGGAAGGGAACCCTCCAGCAGTACGCTGGACGATTGCATCGGGAGTGCACGAGCAAGCGCGATGTTCGAGTCATCGACTTCATCGACACTGGCCATCCGGCCTTGATGAAGATGTGGGAGAAGCGAAAGCGCAGGTTTGGAGCGATGGGATACCGGATCGTCTCGTCCGGCTCCACGGACCTTCTCGACGTTTGACTCCGCTTGTCGCGTCAGCGACTCGCCGCGCCGCTCCAGAGCGGCCCGACAGTCCGGGCGATCTCCTTCACTACCTCCTCCAGACCGGGAGCCTGTAGGCGGTTCCTGGAGAGAAATGCATGCCACTGCCCCTGCTTCAGCGCGTCGAGCGCGAAGGTCTCGGTCAGTCCGAGCGGAAGGTCTGCGGGAATAGGCGTGCCTCGGCGAGCGAAGGTTGCGGCGATGGCCGACGCCAGCGTGCCGGCGTGCATTTGCGCTTCGCCGATCAGGTTGAAGAGGTCGAAGTAGTCCTTCATGCGGCTATTTGCCATGCCGAGCACGACCAGCGCCTCGAGCTTCTCCGCGAACACCGTTTCGCGGGGATACGCTCGCAGCGACGGTGCCGGCAGTTCCCCGATCAGAGTCGGAAGTTCGACCTCGACAGGGCCCGGCGTGATGGCGTCTCCGAAACCGATGTCCCACTGCACCCAACATTGTGCGCGGCCGAGCGTGGCGCGCAGCTGCATGCGCAGACCCTCGTAGTTCGCCCCTTCGCGAATGGGCTCCACTCTCATGCTGTCGTCGTCGAATACCAGCCCGTCGTCCTGATGCATGGCGCACAGTTCCCGGACGACCGTTTCGATCCGGGTACTCTCCGGTGCACCGAAACCGAGGAAGTCCGCATCCCGCGTGGGGCGGTAGGTCTGCTCTTGCCAGAGTTGAAACAGCAGGGCGCCCTTGAGCACGAAGGCATCGCGATGCGGGGAAACCGACAGCCGGTACAGCAGTCGCTCCACCGCGTAGCGATCCAACGTCAGCTGGAATTCTTCGCCCCGCTGACGTGCAAGGTTCAGCAGTCGCTGACGAATCGAATCGACCCTCGGCTGGTCGGGGCCGCTCACGCAAGCGATTCCAGATACGGACGCATCACGTTGGTCATGCGCAGTGGAGCCGCTGTCTTCCAGATGTCGTCGATCGTAGCGCGATGATTCCGCCGCACTTCGGACAGTGATTCCAGGGCGACATCCAGCCCGATCTTGTTGCGGAACTTGAAGCAGTCCACGACCGTGCGCGCGATGCCGGTGACCTTTAGCGGCAGCCCATTTCGAATGTGCGTTTCCACGCCGAGCGTGAGACCGACGCCGGAGAATCGGACGACCCGCAGCGGCGGCCATGTCAGAGGCGGTGGGTTGCGCTGCTTTGCGATGCCGATCCAGATCTCGCGCGGGGCCTGGGTCGTCAGGCCGTGAAATCGAAGCGCGGTGAGGAGGCAGAAAATCGCATTCGGCGCTCGCTGCGCGACCACGGCTAGGCTCTCGAGCTCATCAGGCTCTCGATCAGCCAGCGCGTAGACGCCTCTTGCGAGACGGACCAGCTTGCCTTGTTCGACCAAGCGTCCGAGCTGTGCGTTCGCCAGACCCAGGGCATTGAGGTCGCGCGCACGGGCGCTGCCGGTCGATTCGAGCAGACGTCTGACTTTGGACACGGCATTCATGGCAAACAAGCATGTTATAAATCAAATCACACTGTCAATAAAAGCATTTGATTTAGAACATCTGTGACCCTTGGGACCCCTGGCCGATACAGGGCTTCTACTCACCGTACCCCCGACCCCGCGGGTCCCGAGCCGGGCCCGCCCGCTGCTTCGATAGCCTTTCCATTCCCCCGCTGCTCCGGGCCAGAATTGAGCAAGAAGCAACACTTGGCCGCATGACGCCTGCTGCAAGTCACTGTCACCAGACAGTTCTACCGCCCTCCGAAGGCGTCTCGGGCGCGCCATTCTTCCCCTTCCGCCTGCCCTCCGAAGCCTTCCGGCTGCGGCGATGCAGGCTGATGCCGCCGCGCCGTGGTCCGCGCTTCGCCGCTCGCGCTTCGACGCCAGAGATTCCCGATGACGCAACCCTTTGCCTGGACCTTTCGCGACCCGGTCGCGCTCGAACGCTGGACCCGATGGTCGCTCTACGCGCAGATCGCCGTGGGCGTCGCCGCGCTGTATTCCGGCCAGCTCGAGTATCACGTGCTGGCGGGATTGCAGCAGGGCAGCTTTGCGTCCGAAGCACAGGCCATCGGTGCCGCCGAGGCCAGCGATACCCGGCAGGGCATCGTCGGCATGCTGCAGCTGGTGACCATGATCGTGTCCGGCATCCTGATCCTGCGCTGGATCCATCGCGCGAACTGGAACGCGCGCGCACTGGGCGCGCGGCATCTCGAGTTCTCACCGGGCATGGCGATCGGATGGTACTTCGTGCCCTTCCTCAATCTGATCAAGCCCTATCAGGCGATGAAAGAGATCTATCAGGCCTCGACGGGCGCCGAGCGCTGGCAGGGGCAACCGGTCAGTGTGCTGCTGGGCCCGTGGTGGGCGCTGTGGCTGGCCTCCTCCTTCGCCGGCAATGCATCGTTCCGCTTGGCGCTGAAGGCGGAGGAAGTCGACGCGCTGATGACGGCCAACCGCGTCACGCTGGTCGCCGACCTGCTGAGCCTGCCGCTGTGCCTGGTGTTCCTCGCGTTGATGGCGCGCATTCACGCCATGCAGATGCGACGCCACGCAGCGGGCGCTGCCGACCACGCTGCAGCACCAGGCGACCCGCTTCCTGCGGGGCAGGAGTCGGCGGTAGCGATCGAGGCCGGTGCCGACCCGGCGTCCAACCCGGCCAGCGACATCAGGGACTGAGGCACCGTCGCCGCCGCGCCCGGATGCTGCCCGCGGATTGATCCGCATGCACGCCCTGGCACGCAGGGGATCCGTGTCCGCGACGATCAGCCATGCGGTATGGGCGACACCGCGCGGGTGCGTCGCTGGTTCGCGAGCGTCGGGGGCAACTTCCTTCCCGGTCAGGTTCCTCCCGGTCTTGCATGGAGATGCGCACGTCGCGTCAGCGGCCGCCGTTGATCGCGATGCCGATGCGTCGACTGTCCGGCGGAGGAGTCAGGGCTGCGAGACCGCCGTGGATTCCCGGGGCGCCGCCGGTGCTGTCGCGTCTTCCAGCTTGCGCAGCTTCTTGCGATACAGTCGCCAGCGCATCAGCTGCGCGGCAAACAGCCCGAACAGCACGTAGCCGGGCAGCCCCAGCCAGAAGCCGATGGGACGGTCGACCGGCATCACCAACGTGAGCAGGAACGACACCAGGCAGAAGCCGGCGACGATTCGCCAGTTCGTCCGGTAGTGCATGGCCTGCATCGATTCGATCGGCGAAAACGCCAGGCTGGGCGCCAGCCGCACGGCGCGCCCGAACAGCATCGCCATGATCATCGCCATGCTGCCGTAGCCGACCGCGAAGACCCGGAACACCACCAGAATCTCGGCGTCGCTCTGCAGGGTGAACGTGGCCGCCAGCCAGCCCCCCGAGATCGCGTGGAAGAACGCGCCGAACACCATCTTCAGCGGGTAGATGAAGATCAGCAGCACGAACACCAGCGCCAGGCTGAGTCGTCGCGACGCGTCGTCGTCGATGCCGAACCATCGGCTCCACTGCGCGTGCGAAGTCCAGAACAGCGCGATCAGATTGAAGCTCAGCGCGTAGGTTGGAATCTGCTTCAGCGCATCGGTGAGTTCGCCGATGCTGCCGGGAATGGCGTCGACGGAGATCACCAGCAGGGTCAGGGCGAACGCGAACGACGCGTCCACGAAGGCTTCGAGGCGAGTCACCTTGTCGCCGCGCTCGACGCCGACCGCGCTGAGTGCTGATGCCATCGACGCGCCATCCGCGAGACCAGACCGTACGCTAACACGAGATCTCGCCGTTCCCCGACGCGCGCGATACGGGCCGCGTGGGCGAGGGTGACGCCGTCGCGGCGGCATCGGCGAGGTCGCGGCGTCACCGACTTCGTGTGCGCCCAGTCGGGAATGAATTCCCTCCTACAGAAGGGCGAATCGCAGCCTTGTGCCCATGGTAGGTGGGGTTTCAACCCCGACCGCGGAGACCGGTTGTACGAGCGCATCGGGTGCTCGTGTTCTTCTCGGCTCCGCACGGCCCGGTCGGGAATGAATTCCCTCCTACAGAAGCGCGAATCGCAGCCTCGTGCCCACCGTAGGACGGGTTTCAACCCCGACCAGCGGTCGTCACGCCTCCCCAGGCCCGAGTCCTCAGCGCGAATCCCGAATCCCGACCGAGCGAAGCGCACGCGGGAAGGGCCATGGATGGCCCTGTTTCGGGAGCGAGGAAGGCGCAGATGGCGAAGCCACCTGCGCCTCGCAGCGGCCGAATCCCGAGCCGCGCGCCTCGCTACGGCACTTCGTACTCCACATGCAGTTCCGCCTGGGTGCCGTTGCCGATCCAGAGGTAGCGCGTGCTGGTCTGGTTGGCGCTGAAGCGCAGGCGTAGCTGGGTGGTGCCGGTGGTGGAGATCGCGGCAAGCCCGGCCGCGTTGAAGTCGGCGCTGTGCTGGGTGCCGCTGCCGAACGCCGGCACGACCGCGATGGTTTCGGCCGTGGCACCGGCGGTGTGGTCCGAAGCCAGCAGACTGCAGCTGCTGCCGAAGCAGCCGCTGCGGATGTCCACCACCAGCTGGTTGCCCGACGGGCTGCTCCACGGATCGCCATAGTTGCCGCGATGGGTGAGTTCGACCGTGGCGGCGAGGATCACCGCGTTGTCCGGCAGGCTGGAGGTGTCGAACGAGAGCAGCGCGCGGTTGTACTTGCCGTCGCTGCCGCGGCCGATGGCCAGGCCGCTGGATGATTCCAGGGTGCCGACGGCCGCCGAGCCGCCGGATGCGGTGGCCTTGGTGTAACCGTCCTCCGCATCCACGCTGGCGAAGCTGGCCGTCAGGCTACCGCCACCGCCACCGCCACCCGCGTTGGTCACGATGACCGTAGTGTCGTCGTCGCTGCCGACATTGCCGGCGGCGTCGTAGGCGCGCGCCATCAGGGCGTAGCTGCCGTCGGCCACGCTGGCGGTATCCCAGTCGAAGCTGTAGGGCGGCGCGGTGCGCTGGCCGAGCAGGCTGCCGTTGGCGTGAAACTCGACCTTGGCCACGCCGACGTCGTCGCTGGCGCTGGCCACCAGGCTGATCACGCCCGACACCGTGCTGCCGTTCGTGGGCGCGGTGAGCTGCACGGTCGGCGGCGTGGTATCGGTCGACTGCTCCGCGTTCGCGATGCGCAGATCGTCGAGCCAGACCTTGGCGTAGGCTTCCAGACAGACGTTGGCGGTGGCGCTCACCTCGGCCTGCAGGGTGACGGCCTGTCCGGCCCAGGCCGACAGGTCGATCGCCTCGCGGCGCACCCATGCCGACTCGAGGTAGGTCGCGTACGTCACCACCTGTTGATCCACCGTCGCGCCGGCGACGCGCAGCCGGAACGCTGCGCTGTAGCTGGTATTGGTATTCGCCTTGAGATCGAGTCGGCGGGCGTAGGAAAGCACCGGCGCGCTGCCCAGCAACACGTTGCGTTGCAGGGTGGTGGTGCGGGTGCCGACCTGGCAGCCGCTGCCGGAGCGCGCTTCGCCGTACAGCGACTGGCTGTTGCCCACGCCCACCGTGGCATTGGCTGCGTCGAGGACGAAGCCGCCGCTCCAGCCGGACTCGTCGTAGCCGTCGCCGTTGCCGTCGCGATCGGACACGGTCTCATCGAGCACGGGCAGGTTCTGCGCAATCTGGATCGAGCGTGCGGCGCTGAGCGTGCTGTTGCCCGCGGCGTCGCTGGCGCGGGCGCGCAGGCTGTGGCCGCCTTCGTTCACGGCGGTGGTGTTCCAGGACAGCGTCCACGGGCCGCCGCTGGTACCGAGCGTTCCGTTGCCGATCGCCGCTCCGTCCAACTCGAAGACGACGCCGACGACACCGAAGTCGTCGTCCGCATCGGCCGACAGCGTGACCGTGCCGCCCAGCGTCGCGCCGTCGGCGGGAAACACCAGAGCCACGCTGGGCGGCGTGGTGTCGGAGACGCCGCCCGTCACGGTCACGGTCACCGCCGCAGACGTCGCGGTATTGCCGGCGAGATCGACCGCGCGCGCCTGCAGTACGTGGCTGCCGTTGACCGCGGCAGCGGCATTCCAGGCCAGCGCGTATGGTGCACTCGCGTCGCTGCCGAGCAGAGCGCCATCGAGCAGGAACTCGACGCGATCGACGCCGACGTTGTCGCTGGCGTTCGCCGTGACGCTGACGTTGCCGCTGACGCTGGCGCCGTTGGCAGGCGCGGTCAGACTCACTTGCGGCGCTTCCCCGTCGAGATTGTCGAGGCCCCAGAAGCGGCCGATCCAGTAGCTCGAGCACAGATTCACATCGAGCAGGTAGGCGCCGGCGGTGCCGCACTGTTCTTCACCGGGGCCCGGATCGACCGGCGTGCCGTGGCCCATGCCGCTGATCGACACGGTCTCCACCCGCACGCTGCCGTCGGCGGCCTTGTACTGTCGACGCGGCTGGCCGCCCAGGGTGTCGGCGACCTCGGCGACCTGGTCGATGCCGTGCACGTTCGTCCACTGCTCCATGCTCTCGGTCTGGTTGGCCGGTCGCACCGTGGTGTCGGAGGCGCCGTGCCAGATCGAGACGATCGGCCAAGGCCCGGTATGGCTGCTCGCTGCGCGTACGCGGTCGCCCCACTGCTGCGGGGTGAAGTCGGAACCCGGATTCATGCACGAGAACGCGGCAGTGGTGCCGGTGCCGCAGCGGTAGGGCACGCCGGCGATGATCGCGCCGCCGGCGAATACCTCGGGATAGGTGGCCAGCATCACCGCCGTCATCGCCCCGCCCGCCGACAGGCCGGTGACGTACACGCGCGATGCGTCGCCGCCGTGATCGCTGAGCGCACGCTGCACCATCTGCCGGATCGACAGCGCCTCGCCCGAGCCGCGGGTGATGTCGCCGTTCTCGAACCAGTTGAAGCAGGTCGACGAGTTGTTGCCGCTCTGCTGCTGCGGCAGCACCAGCAGGAACTTCCAGCGGTCGGCCATCAGCGCCCAGCCGCTTTCCACGTCGTACGAGGACGCGCTCTGCGTGCAGCCGTGCAGCGCCACCACGACCGGTGCATTCGCCGGCAGGCCGTTCGGCACCCACTGGTACATCTGCAGGTTGCCCGGATTGCTGCCGAAACCCGTCACCTGGGTCAGGCTCTGCGCCGCGGCGGTCGAACCGGCCAGCAGCGCGGCCAGAACCAGGATCCATCGCACTCCACTCATCGTTCCACCCTCCCCGGATCGCGCCACGGCACGATCGATGCGGCGCACTCCGGCGCCCGCGCCGCCGGACAGAACGCCGGCGACCCCTTCCCCGCGGAGGAGTGGAGCACGGTTGCGCGCTCTGCCCCATTGAACGATGGGGCAAGCTGCAGTGCAGCATGGGTGGAACCGTGGGTGTGGACGGTGCCGAGCTGCTCGGCACCTGATCGTGCTCGCCGTCGGCGCTCGCCGCCGGCTACTGCGTCGCCGGCAACTCCGCCTGCTCGGCCACGACCGCGACCTCGCGCTGTTCCTGCTGCAGCCGCCACATCGTCGCGTAGCGACCGTCTGCGGCGAGCAGCTCGGCATGGGTGCCGCGCTCGACGATGCGGCCATCGTCCATGACCAGGATCTGGTCGGCGCCCATCACCGTGCTGAGCCGGTGGGCGATGACGAGGGTGGTGCGGCCCTGCTGGATGCGGTCGAGTTCGGCCTGGATCGCGCGTTCCGACTTCGAGTCGAGCGCCGAGGTGGCCTCGTCGAAGATCAGGATCGCGGGGTTCTTCAGCAGCGCCCGCGCGATCGCCACGCGCTG
>JAGRJX010000199.1:3981-8043 GCA_020442545.1 Lysobacterales bacterium | reverse complement strand
CGCCACCCGCTCGCGCGGCAGCTCGAACACGTGACGGGCCGCCGCCAGCAGGTCCTGCAGTCGGCACCGTGTGTCGGCTTCGGGAATGCTCGAAGGCGCCTGATATTCCTGCACCATCAGCCAGCTGACACCGCTATCGGCATCGCGATAAACGTCGATGGCGGCGGCGTATTCGGGCAGGTCGGCGTCGTAGGTGCGAAAGCAGCTGACAGCTTCCTGCTCGCGCCAGCGGCGCAGCTGCTTGAGGTTCTTGCGCAGGCGGTTGGCGACCATCTTCGCGCCATCACTGAGCGGCGCTTCTTCGCGCGGTTCGCGCCGTGGCCGACGCAGCGGATTGACGATCAGCAGGCAGACCGGCAAGGCACCGTTGTACAGCGCATACCGCTTCCTGCCGCGAAGACCGGTGGCGAAGGCCAGTTCTTCGGTGCCGCAAAGCAGGGCCGCACGCCATTCCGGAACCGTGTCAGCCAGGCGATCACCAAGCAGCCGGTAGAGATCATTGTCGGCAGCGAGGCGTTCATCGTAGGGCGGATTGCAGACGACCAGGCCCGCACGCGCCGCCAGCGCTTCCGGCAAGTGCAGCGCGTCCACCGACAACGCCGACAGATCGCGACGCTCAAAGCAGATCGCATCCGCAACGCCAGCGGCCTCGGCGTTCTCGCGTGCCTGCACGATGGACTGAGGGTCGATGTCGAACCCGATGAGGCGTGGCGACGCGGCATTCAAGGTTGCCAGTCCGGCCTTCGCGCGAGCAGCCGCATCCTCGAACAGCGACTGCCAGAGCGAAGCATCGAAGCCCTTCCAGCGACTGGGCTGGCCGCGTTCGGCCCGGCGCAATCCCGGCGCGACATCGGCGGCAATCAATGCCGCTTCGACCAGCAGCGTGCCCGAGCCACACATGGGATCAAGCAGCGGCTGCTCGCGCGCGGCGTCATCCTTCCAGCCGCCTCGCAGCAGCACGGCCACGGCCAGCGTTTCCTTCAGCGGTGCCGCGCCCTGCCCCTGTCGCCAGCCGCGCCGATGCAGGCTGCCGCCACCGAGGTCCACCGACAGCGTCGCCCGACCGCGATGCACACGCAGCCTGAGACGAAGGTCCGGCGCATCGACATCGACCGACGGACGCGTGTCACCGTGCCCACGGAACTGGTCGACGATGGCATCCTTGACCCGCTGCGCCGCGAAGCGCGAATGCGTGAGTTCGGTGCCACTGACCGAAGCATCCACGGCCAGCGTGTTCTCCGCATCCAGATGCTCACGCCAATCGACTCCCTGCACGCCCGCGTACAGATCGCCGTCGTTGCGACATTCAAAGTCGGCCAGCGGCCACAGCACACGATTGGCCAGTCGCGACCACAGCACCAGGCGCTGCGCGCAGGCAAGATCACCATCCACGTTGACACCGGATAGGGCCGCCGTTGCCTTGTCGGCACCCAGCGCCAGCGCTTCGTCGACCAGCAGGTATTCGAGGCCGCGCGCGCAACTGAGGAAAAAAGCCATCGCGTGCTCAGCCGATGGTTTTCAGAAAGCGGCCAAAGGCATCGGCGCAGAACTGCACGTGGCCGGTCAGGCGATGTTCGTCATCGACCAGGATCAGCTTGTCGCGTCGCTGCGACGCCCAACGGATCACGTCACCCGACGGAATCAATTCATCGCCCCAGGCATGGATCACCGTGGTCGGCACGCTGGCCGCCGCCAACTGGCGCGGATAGCCGTCCTTCACCACCGGCGGCACCATCAGGAACAGACCGTCGATGCGCACTTCGCGACTGGCCAGCGCCGAGATGAAGGCGCCCATGCTGCTGCCGGCCAGCACCAGCGGTCGCTGTCCGCAGGCCCGCGCCTGCACCAGCAGTCGCTCGATGCGATCGTCGATGCGGCGGATGTCCTGGGTGGCGTCGAGATCCTGGTAGTCCGGTCGCTCGGTGGTCCAGCCCATCGACTCGGCCACCTCAGCCATGGCGCTGACCTTGGTCGCGGCCGGACTGCTGTTGAGACCGTGGGAGAGAATGGCGTGACCGGGCATGATATTCCTTTCGATGTCCTGGTGTTGTTGAGTGTCGTGGTCAATCGTCGAGCAGCGGCGTCACCGCATCGCCAACCGCGATGCGACCCGGCGTGATCACCCGCGCTGTGATGCCGCCATGACCACGCATCGCGTTGTAGGCGCCCTCGCCCAACGCATCCTCCATGCGCGAACAGGGGTCGCAATCGTCCGTGCCTTCCAGCACCGCGTCGCCTATCCGGAACCGCAACCCCTTGAGCGCGACCAGCGGAATGCCGCTGACCAGCAGGTTGCGGCGCAGTGTCGCCGGCTCAATGGCCGAATGACCGCAAAGCGCCGCGATCACCGGCAGGTGCTCGGCCTGGATCAGCGTCACCGCCCGCTTGCCGCTGCCACCGACATAGCGATCACCTACTAGACCGGTGGTCTCGACAATTTCGGCGCTCTCCACAGCGCGCATCGGCACGTCGCGAGCCGGGCGCAGGCCAATCCAGTCAAGACGCCCCGGCGCAGGGAAACGGCGCATCAGGCGGCCAAGCTCGGTACTTGCTGTTGGAAGATTCATGCGGCGATGCTACACCGTCGTGGCAGCGATCCGTGATGCGGACGAATAGCGTAGGCTGTCTGACTGATAAAAGAACATCAGTGCTTTGCACCGCTACCCCCATCCCAGCCTTCCCCCGCCAGCGAGGGAAGGAGAAAATCTCCACTCCCCATTTCCTGCACCAAACCATGCCCGTTGACCTCGCCATCCACGACTGGCCGCTGGCCTACGAATCCCGCCTCGATGAACGCCCACGCAGCACCATCGACCTGGTGGTGATCCACTGTACCGAGCTGCCAGACATGGCCATGGCGCGCGAATACGGCGAGCGTGAGCTGTACGACTCCGGCACCGGCAACAGCGGCCACTTCTACATCGACCGCGACGGCAGCGTGCATCGCTTCGTCAGCATCGACCGCGTCGCCAATCACACCCGCGGCTACAACCCGCGCTCGATCGGCATCGAACTGGTCAACATCGGTCGCTACCCGAACTGGTACGACAGCCGCCAACAGGCGATGAGCGAGGCCTACAGCGAAGCGCAGATCGTCGCGCTGGAAGCCCTGCTGGAACGCCTGCGCAACGAGATCCCGACGTTGAACCACATCGCTGGCCATGAAGACCTCGATACCGCCGACATCGAAGCCAGCGACGACCCGACCATCAAGGTGTCGCGCAAACTCGATCCGGGGCCACTGTTTCCGTGGGCGCGGGTTCTGGATCGGAATCCCATGCAGCGGGTCGAACCGCAACGGTAGACCGAATTCGAAGCCACCGGCGCAGTTCCGTCATAATTGCCGCTCCGCAACATGGAACAAGCCCGCGTGAGCGAATCCCACCAACCCGAAGCGACCGAGCTGGTCAGCGAACTGCTGGACCTGCTGCAGCTGGAACGGCTGGAGCGCGACCTGTTCCGTGGCCAGAGCCGTGACATTGGCACCAAGTACGTGTTCGGTGGCCAGGTACTGGGGCAGGCGCTGTCGGCGGCACAACAGACCGTTGATCCGGCGCGCCACGTGCATTCGATCCACGCCTACTTCCTGCGCGCCGGCGACATCGAGCACCCGATCATTTACGACGTGGATCGCGCCCGCGATGGCGGCAGTTTTTCGGTGCGCCGGGTAGTGGCGATCCAGCACGGCAAGCCGATCTTCAATTTCGCCTGCAGCTTCCAGGAACCCGAACCCGGCGTGGAACACCAGTTGTCGATGCCGGAAGTACCGCAGCCGGAAGACCTCGAACCGCCGCCGGTGCCGCCACCGGAAACCTTCGACCGTCTGCCGCCCAAACTGCAGCGCTGGCTTTCCGGCACCGGACCGTTCGAGTTCCGCCCGGTGTATCCGCGCAACGAGCTCAATCCGGCCAAGCGGCCACCGTTCCAGCAGGTCTGGTTCCGGCTGGTGGCCCCGGTCAGCGAGACACCGGTCATGCACCGCGCGCTGCTGGCCTACGCCTCGGATTTTCACCTGATCGGCACCACCACACTGCCACACGGCATCTCCTACCTGCAGCCCAA
>JAGRJX010000199.1:0-3938 GCA_020442545.1 Lysobacterales bacterium | reverse complement strand
CGCATCGACGACTGGCTGCTGTATGACTGCGACAGCCCCAGCGCCTCGGGCGCACGCGGTCTGGCCCGCGGCAGCATTTACGACCGGCGCGGCGCACTGGTGGCATCCACCGCCCAGGAGGGCCTGATCCGGGTGCTTCACGAGGAGGGCAAGCGCTGATGCGGCAGGTATTCTCGTCACCACGACTGGAAAACGTCGAAGGCGTGGCCAAGGTCCTGCGCGACGCCGGCATCGAGGTCTACATCAGTGATGGCCGCAGCTACAAGGACGGCCATCGGCGGAACTTCACGTATCGCGACGACAAACGCTCGCGCCCCGATGCGGCGCTGTGGATCGTGAAGTCCGAAGATCAGCCGAGGGCGCGCGAAATCCTGCGCGAAGCCGGCCTGCTGGCCTCGACACGACCCGGGCAGACCGATGCGGTGCAGCCGCTGCCGGTGTTCGCCAGCCGCGAACCGGCGCCGCGTGGTGGCCTCAACCGCACCCGAATCCTGCTGTACATGGTGGCCATCGTGGCCATTGGCATGACCGTGCTGCGGCAGTGCTCGGCGTGAACGGGCCGGATGTGCCAGTTCCGGTCACATCTGCACGCCTGCGTCGTCTGGGGCTTGAACTTCCGGCCCGGACACCCAGAAAGCCCGCATGAACGGTGAAGCACTCGACCAGTTGATCAGCCAGCAGCTGCCGCTGGCGCAGAACGGCGACCAGCGCGCCTTTGGCCGCATCGTGGCGGCCTGCCAGGGCGGCATCAGCGCCATTGCCCTGGCCATGGTGCGTGACGTACCGGTCAGCGAGGACATCGCCCAGGACGCCTTCATCAAGGCCTGGCGCAAGCTGCCCCAGCTGAACCAGTCGTCCAGCTTCCTGCCGTGGCTGCGGCAGATCACCCGCAACCTGGCCCGCGACCACCTGCGCGCAAAAAAGCGCGAGCGCGTTGGTGGCGATTTCGACGTGGCGCTGGCCACGGTGGCCGATCCTGACCCTGGCCACCTCGACCGCATGAATCGCCAGCAGGAGACCGAAGTGCTGGCCGAGCTCCTGGACGAGCTGCCCGAAGACACCCGCGAACTGCTGCTGATCTACTACCGCGAAGGACAGAGCAGCCAGCAGGTCGCCGAACTGCTGGGCATCCGCGACGCCGCCGTGCGCAAGCGCCTGTCGCGCGCGCGGCAGTCGCTACGTGACGAGTTGCTGGAACGGCTGGGCAATGTCGCCAGGGCCACCGCGCCGGGCGTGGCCTTCACTGCATTGATCGTCGCCGGCCTGTCGGTCAGCGCGCCGGCGGCGGCGGCGGGTCTCGCTGGTGGCGTCGGTGCGGCAGGCAAGAGCCTCGGCAAATTCGCGGCCGCATCGGAATCCCTGGGCCGGGTCATCGCCAAGATAGCGCCCAAGTTCGCGCCGAAGCTCGCCATTGGCGCCGAAGCCGCCAGCCGCACCGCGCCCAAATTCCTGATCGGCGTCGCCGGTGGCGTGGTGTTTGCGCTCCTCGCCGGCCTTGCCAGCGTGTTCTTCGGCCTGCGTCGCTACTGGGTCACCGCCATCGATGCCGAGGAGCGTCGCGGCCTGCTGTGGTTTGGCCTGGTCGGCACGCTGCTGGTGTTCGGCTTCTGCGGCATGATGCTGGCCGCCGCCCTGCACGATTCCAACGCCATGGTGTCTGCCGGCTTCGTCGGCCTGATCGCCGGCCTCGGCCTGATGAACCTCTACTGGCTGCCGCGCGTGCTGGAACGCCGCCACGCCATGGAGCACCGCGTCGATGCCGAACTGGCGCAGCAGGCGCGTCGCGACGAACGCCGCAATGCCTGGCTCGGCATCGTGGTTGGCGTACTGGTCGGCGGTGCCGGCCTGATGATGGGACTGATCGGCAACGGCGCGGTCTGAGGCGAGCCGAACCGCGTGCCGGTCGCGCGCTGAAAGCGGAACGACGCTGTGATCTAATCCACGGTTCGAATTGATCCGTGGAGTCCTCATGCTATCCCGCTTCCTGCTGGCGACGCTGCTCGCCGCCTTGCTGACCGCCGTCGCTCCGGCAACCGCTGCCGACACATCGGCAAAGATGTTCGACCTGCCCTACCAGACAAGCGAGCTGGGCAACGGCCTCAAGGTCATCATCGTGAAAACCGACACGCCGGGCGTGGTCAGCATCCAGATCCCGATGCAGACCGGCTCGCGCAACGAGGTGGAGGCCGGCAAGTCGGGCTTCGCGCATTTTTTCGAGCACATGATGTTCCGCGGCACGCCGAACTATCCGGCAGACAAGTACGGTGCCATCGTCAAGGCCGCCGGCGGCGACCAGAACGCCTACACCACCGACGACTTCACCAACTACTACACGACGTTCACCACCGACGACCTCGAAAAAATGATCGAGATCGAGGCGGACCGCTTCCAGCACCTGGACTACAGCGAGGAGCAGTTCCGCACCGAAGCGCTGGCGGTCAAGGGCGAGTATCTGAAGAACTACGCGAATCCGCTGGGCAAGGGTTTCGAGCGCCTGTCGGACATCGCCTACACCGTGCATCCGTACAAGCACACCACGATGGGCTTCTTCGCCGACATCGAGGACATGCCCAACCAGATGGACTACGCGAAGACCTTCTTCGACCGCTGGTATCGCCCTGAGCACGCCAGCGTGATCATTGTCGGTGACGTCGATCCGGCCGCTACGCTGGCCATGGTCAAGAAGTACTGGGGCCCGTGGAAGCGCGGCAGCTACAGCGCCGACATTCCGGCCGAGCCGCCGCTGGCCGGTCCGGTCTACGAGCACGTCAACTTCGATGGACCAACCCTGCCCTACCTGCTGCTGGGCTTCCGCGCGCCGGCGTTTCAGCCCGATTCGCGTGACGTACCTGCGCTGATGCTGCTGTCGGAGCTGTACTTCGGCCAGACCTCGGCGCTATACCAGAAGCTGATGGTCGAGCAGCGCTGGGTGGACCAGTTCTTCAGCGACGCGCCGTTCAACAAGGACCAGGCCCTGTTCGGCATCATCGCGCGACTCACCGACGCCGGGAACGCGCAGGCGGTGAGCGACGCCATCCGCGACACGCTGATCAAGGCGCGCACGCAGCCGCTTGATCCGGCGCTGCTGGACGAAACCAAGTCGCGGGTGAAGTACGGCTTCGCCGCGCGCCTGGATTCCGCCGCCGCCATCGCCGGCACGCTGGCGCGTTTCGTCCAGTTCGATCGCGATCCGGAAACGCTGAACCAGCTCTACGCGCAGTTCGATGCGGTGACGCCGCAGGACATCATCAACGTCGCCAACCGCGTTTTCGTCGACAGCAACCGCGCCGAGGTCAGCATCGCCAACGCCGAGTCGCTGGCCGGCGCCGACAACTTCGGCTCACTCGACGCTGGTGTCGCAGCTATCACCAACGCGCCGAAGCCCGAAATCGACCTGCTGGAGCAGCACAGCGATTCACCGCTGGTCGACGTCAGCTTGATCTTCCACAGCGGCGCGGCCTTCGATCCGCCCGGCAAGAAGGGCCTGGCCTGGCTGACTGCCTCCATGCTCACCGACGGCGGCAGCGAGCGTCGCGGCATCGCCGAGATCGAGAAGACGCTGTACCCGCTGGCCGCCGGTTTCGGCGCGCAGGTGGACAAGGAAATGCTGGTGCTCGGCGGCCAGGTGCACCGCGACAATCTCGATGCCTGGTACGACGTGGTGCGCGAGCAGCTGCTGACGCCGGGCTTCCGTGAGGAGGACTTCCAGCGCATCAGGCAGCAGCAGCTCAATGCCATCCGCGTCAGCCTGCGCGGCAACAACGACGAAGAGTTTGGCAAGGAAGCGCTGTACGAACAGATCTACGGTGCCGAGCATCCCTACGGCACGCTGAACATGGGCGCTGCCGGCGATCTGGAAAAGCTGACGCTGGACGACGTGCGCGCTTTCTACGCTGCCAATTTCAGCCCGAAGCGCCTGCTGGTCGGCCTGGCCGGCA
>JAGRJX010000198.1 GCA_020442545.1 Lysobacterales bacterium | reverse complement strand
AACCCACCTGGCTGCCGGCGCGCGTACCGCACATCCTGCTAAACGGCACCACCGGCATCGCGGTCGGCATGGCCACCGACGTGCCGCCGCACAACCTGCGCGAAGTGGTCAGCGCCTGCATTCGCCTGATCGACGATCCGGATGCGACGGTACGCGACCTCTGCGAGCACGTACGCGGCCCGGACTACCCGACCAGGGCCGAGATCATCACCCCGCGCGACGACCTGGTCGACATCTACGAAACCGGCAACGGCAGCGTGCGCGCCCGCGCCGTGTTCGCACGCGAGCAGAACAACATCGTGGTCACCGCGCTGCCGCACCAGGTCAGCCCGTCCAAGGTGCTGGAGCAGATCGCCCAGCAGATGCGCGCCAAGAAGCTGCCGTGGCTGGAGGACCTGCGCGACGAGTCCGACCACGAAAACCCGGTGCGCCTCGTGCTGGTGCCGCGCAGCAACCGCGTCGATATCGACAGCCTGATGGGCCATCTCTACGCGACCACGGACCTCGAAAAGAGCTACCGGGTCAACATGAACCTGATCGGCCTCGATGGCCGCCCGCAGGTCAAGAATCTGAAACGGCTCCTGACCGAGTGGCTGCAGTTCCGCAGCGATACCGTCACCCGTCGCCTCAAGCATCGCCTGGACAAGGTCGAGCGTCGCCTGCACCTGCTCGACGGCCTGCTGATCGCCTTCCTCAACATTGACGAAGTGATCCGCATCATCCGCAGCGAGGACGAGCCCAAACCTGTGCTCATGGCGCGCTTTGGCCTCAGCGACGAACAGGCCAACTACGTCCTCGACACCAAGCTGCGCCAGCTGGCACGACTCGAGGAAATGAAGATCCGTGGCGAGCAGGAAGACCTGGCGCAGGAGCGCAAGCAGCTGGAAGCCACGCTGGGCTCCAAGGCCAGGCTCAAGAAGCTGATCAAACAGGAGCTCGAAGCCGATGCCAAACGCCACGGCGATGATCGCCGCTCGCCGCTGGTCGAGCGCGAGGCCGCACAAGCGCTGAACGAAACCGACCTGATGGCCAGCGAGCCGGTCACCGTCGTGCTGTCGCAGAAAGGCTGGGTTCGCGCCGCCAAGGGCCACGATATCGACCCAGCCTCACTGTCCTACCGCGAAGGCGACGCGCTGCAACACTACGCGCGCGGCCGCAGCAACCAGCAGGCGGCCTTCCTCGACAGCACCGGTCGCGCCTATTCCACGCTGGCGCACGGCCTGCCGTCGGCACGCGGCAACGGCGAGCCTCTGTCCGGCCGCTTCTCGCCGCCATCGGGTGCCCAGTTCATCGGTGCAGCCATTGCCGACAACGACCAGCGCTGGCTGCTGGCCTCGGGCCACGGCTACGGCTTCGTCACCAAGTTCGAGAACTTCGTCGGCCGGCAGAAGGCCGGCAAGCAGCTGATCAACCCGCCGGCCGGCGCCGCCGTGCTGCCGCCAGTGGCCCTGTATGACGCCAGGACCGATCGCGTCGCCGCGATCACCTCAGCCGGCCACCTGCTGGTGTTCCCCATCGCCGAGCTGCCGGAACTGGATCGCGGCAAGGGCAACAAGCTGATCAACGTGCCACCGGCCAAGCTGAAATCCGGCGACGAACGCGTCATCGCCGTTGCCAGCGTCCCGGAACGCGGCGAGCTGGTCCTGTATTGCGGCCAGCGCAAGCTGATCCTGAAGCCCGCCGACCTCGACGCCTACGCCGGCAAACGCGCCGCCCGCGGCAACATGCTCCCGCGCGGCTTCCAGCGCGTGGACGCGGTACAGGTGGAGACCGGCTGAAGCCGGCCTTCCCACCACTTCGCTTGTTGTAAAATCGGCCGGCGTATTGCCGACCGATTTTCAGAACTCGTAGCGAACCGAAAACTGCACCGAGCGTGGTGCCTGCCAAGCTGTCGCCTGACCGAACCAGAACGGTCGTGGCGCGTTGCTGCTGTTGATGTCACCGGCCTGCGGGTCGTCGATGAGGCTGCCGCTGTATTCACTGACATCCGTCTCCGTGCGCTCATTGAACAGATTGAAGACATCGATCTGAAAGCGCAGATTCCCATCGGCAAATGACGGCGCATAGCGGACATTGAGATCCAATTTCTTTTGCCATGGTGTGCGACCCGCTGCACCACGGGACACGACATCGCCACAGGAAAAGTAGTACCCGGCAGGTGGCGATCCGCTCGCGCCAGTTGAATAGCTCAGGCAACCGTAGGGCCGCCCTGACTGCAGCAACAGATTGCCACCCAGCGCCCATTCATTGCTGATGCCGTAGCTGCCGAACAGTTTCAGCGAATGACGGCGGTCGTTCGACAGGTAGCCAAGGGCACCGGCATCCCGCTCGGGGTAATCAAAGTCCGTGGTGAGGAAGAAAGCCTGGCCACTCAGCGGATCAACGCCGACTTCGGTATTGCCGCGACTCTTCGCCCAGACATAGGAACCCTGCAGCCACAGGCGATCCCACCGGCCTTCCACGGATAACTCGATGGCGCGATAGTCGCGCTCCGCCTTCCCGGGCAATTTCCTCGTTCCTGCAGGCACGCCCTGGGTATTGCCGTCGCCCCAAACATCGTCAGCGCCGATGCGGACTGTTTCGAGATGGCCATCACCGTTGGTGTCGAGCAGGAAGACGGCGTCCGCGCCAGGGTTGATCAGGCGACAGGTATCAAGGACATTGCCATCGACACCCGGCGCGATTTCCACGATGGGCCGATAGTCGCAATTGGTGCCTATCGTGCGTTTGAGGTCGCGATAGATCGCACGCACGCCGACAGCCACATGATTGCCCAGCAGCTTGCGCATTCCCAGCGTGAATTCGTCCTGCAGCAGGGGCTTGAGGTTTTGCGACGCCGCGGTGCGCGGATCGACATCAAGGCCGTATTCTCCGGGCAAGGGCAACGTGTCCGCCAGCGGCACCCGATCCAGTGGAACGCCAGTCACCGGGTCAACCTCGGTGAAGGTGAAGTAGTGCTGCTCATGGAATCTGACCGAGGCGATACGCGCCACGGTCGCCGCCGGCAATGGCGAGCTGTAGCGGCCCGCCGTTCCGAACAGCAGCAGGCTGCGATCACCGTTGACGTACCAATCAAAGCCAAGGCGGGGCAGCAGTTCCCCGCTGGCGTCGAACAGGTCGGCGGATCGGCTCGTATAGCGATCACGCTGCCAGCGCAGGCCAAGGCGTGCAGAGAAATCATCCGTGACCTGCCAACGATCCTGCAGATACGCGCCAGTCTGCGTTGCCTCGCCACGCCCGGCAGCCTGATCGATGAGTTGCAGCGCGATGTTCGTGTTCCCCACGCCACGGTAGTAGAGCCAGTATTCGCCGCCCGACACCGAACCACCAAAGCGCGTCCACGCGCGCTCCCGGTCCACACCACCGCTCAGACGGTGTGGACCCAGCCACCACTCGCCATCAATACCAAACTGGTTCCGCGCCGCACCCCCATTCTTGAGACCGACATACCCTGCAAAGCTACAGCCGGTGACCGGCGAATCGATGTTCGAGCGAGCGTCGGAAATCACCGGGCAACCACCTGTGGGACTGCCGTCCGGACGGACATACTCATCGCGACGACCATTCGCGGAAACCGAACCGAAGCCCGCATCGAAACGACTGCTGCCTACCCGCGCGGCCAGATGGAATTTGTCCGTCAGATTGCCGCGATAGTTGAGCACATAGGTCTCGCCGCCCTGACCAACAGTGGTCGTGCCCAGATAGGCGCCACGCGACGGCAGCAGATCGTCGCCGAACGAGGTGGCGTAGAAATCGTTGTCGAAGTTGCGATGATCACTGAAGGCAGTGAAGTCCAATTCGTGGCCATCGCGGATGTCCCAATCGATCTTCAGCAGCCAGTTCAATGGTTCGGACTTCAGCTGCTGGTTTGACCCCGAACTTCCCGGATACCGGTTGTCCTGCAAGCCGGATCGGGAAAGCAGCGCGTAGGCGAACAGGTGACCTGATTAGCCCCAACCCTCAGCC
>JAGRJX010000197.1 GCA_020442545.1 Lysobacterales bacterium | reverse complement strand
GCACGCTGAGGTAGGCGGAATACAGGGTGGAGCTGCGGCCGTAGTACTGCAGTTCCTGTGTGCCGATCGGCTCGGCCTTGACCACCACCAGCACATCGACATCGCGACGCTGGGCGAATCGGCTCATCAGCCGTGCAAGGTTTCCGGCGCGCGCGTGTTCTGCAACACCTTCCAGCAGCTCGGTATCGACCAGATCGAAGCCGTCGCGTGACAGCGCCGATTCGATGCGCTGCGCCGCTGGTGCGGTGACCGCGGAATCGCCCAGGGCGACCACGGCGATGCGCGGGTTGCGCGGCGGTGCGATGGCCTGCGGCTTGGTGCGGCTGGCCAGGTTTTTCGGCGGCGCGCTCTGTGTCGCGGCCGACGCGTTCTGCGTGGCAGCATTCGCGGCAACCACCGAACTGACCACACCATTGGCCGAGGTGTTGCCCGGCACCGCGCCCGACACGCTACTGCTGTCGGCGAGACCGGTGCGCGTGGCGGCTTCGACCTGCGCGGCGTTCGGCATGCCGTTGCTCTGGCCTGTCGTCGGCGACTGCGCAACGGCCGTGTTGCCGGCACCGTCCTCGATGCCGTCGACGACAAAACCGGCGGCGGACTGCCCGGCGTCGCCCTGGTCGGCTTCGATCACGGCACTGCGTTCGGCCTCGGTCAGGCCGTCGCCGCTGTTGCCGGATGCCGCGTCAGTGGCGCCGTCATTGCTGCCGTCGGACAGCGTACCGGCCTGACTGACGCCCACCGGATTGCTTGCCTGGCCGGCGGCGACGCCATCTTCGTAGGCCGACCCACTGAAGCCGTCGACATAGCCCTTGAACAGGTCGGTCAGCGGGCCGCGGAAGGCAAACGCACCGCCCACGATGCCCAGCACCAGCACCGCGGCAATGGCCAGCGGCAGCATCGGACCACGGCCCTGCTTGCGGCTCTTGGCCAGCACCGACGGACGAGTGGCGTTGGCGCCAGCGGCTGTCGGCGCGTTGCCATCGACGGCGGCGGCCGGAGCAGCCGGTGGCGACACCGGTGCGGCACTGGCAGCGGTGCCCACGCCGGTCTTGCTGACGTTTGGCGGCGGCGTCGGCATGCGGCGCGCCTGCTGCGAGGCCGGCGTCGGCGCACCGACCATGGTGGCATCGGCCGGTGCCGGCTTTGGCGCGGCCAGCGTGATGGTGCCGCCCTTGGCCACCTGCGGATGCGCTTCCAGCGCGGCAGCAAGGTCGTGACAGCTCTGAAAGCGGTCGGCCGGATCCTTCGCCACCATGCGGGTCAGGATCGCGGCGGTCTGCGCGTCGACTTCCTTGTTGATCTCGCGGATGTCCGGAATCTCGGCCTTCACCACTTCCAGCATCAGGCCCAGCGGGCTTTCGTCCTGGAACGGCGTGTCGCCGGACAGCATTTCGTAGAGCACGATGCCCAGCGAGAAGATGTCCGAGCGCTGGTCCACCGGCTTGGCCATGCAGACTTCCGGCGACAGGTAGCCCGGCGTGCCGACGAATTCGCCGGTACTGGTGAGCTTCTGCGAGAAGTCGGTGCTGGCCAGCGCGATACCGAAGTCCGCGATCTTCACCTGTCCCTTCGGCGTGACCATCAGGTTGCCGGGCTTGATGTCACGATGCACCACGCCCTTGTCGTGCGCGGTGGCCAGGCCCTGTGCGGTCTGGTGGATGATCTTCAGCGCGTCGGCAACGCCGATCTTCTTCTCGCGCTTGAGGATTTGCGACAGGCTTTCACCTTCGACGAACTCCATCACGAAGAACGGCTGTTCGTCCTCCTGACCGATGAAGTAGATCTGGATGATGTGCGGGTCGTTCAGCGCCGCCATCGAGCGCGCTTCGCGCAGGAAGCGCTCGACCAGGTTCTGGTCGTGCGCCAGCGACGGCGACAGCTCCTTGATGGCAACGTTGCGGCCCAGCGCCGGTTCGTAGCCCTTGTAGACCACGCCCATGCCGCCGCGACCGAGCTCGCTGACGATTTCGTAGTGACCGAGATGCGTTTTCATGGCCGCCTCCGTGGGCGTCCTGGACTGCGTGTTCATGGTAGCACCGAGTTTCCGCAAGATAGGGACAAGCACCGATCCTTGGGGCTTGCAGGGAGAGAAACGGCCATCGGGGCGAACGGGCGACATCCCCTACGGTCGTGTTCAGCCCGGGTTTTGCCAAGAATGTGACGTGACCTACACTTTCGCCACGAATTCGGGAGGATCGCAGCATGAGCAGCATGAGAGGAGCCGCATGAAACGACGTGATCTATTGACCGCCGCGGGCCTCGCGGCAGTGGGCGGCAGCCTGACTGCCTGCAGCCAGCCTTCGTCCAGCGACGCATCCGCGGCCAGCGGCCAGAAGGACGGACCGGCTCGCCACTGGAAGATGGTGACCACCTGGCCGGCCAATTTCCCCGGTCTTGGCACCGGCGCGGCCAACCTGGCAAAGCGCATCACCGAAGCCAGTGGCGGCCGACTGACCGTCACCGTCTATGCGGGCGGCGAACTCGTTCCGCCATTCGAGGTGTTTGACGCGGTCAGCCGCGGGACCGCGGAAATGGGCCACGGCGCCAGCTATTACTGGAAGGGCAAGGCGCCAGCCGCACCGTTCTTCAGCGCCGTGCCCTTCGGCATGAATGCCCAGGAGATGAACGGCTGGCTGTACTACGGCGGCGGCATGGAGCTCTGGCGCGAGCTTTACGGCCAGTTCAACCTGGTGCCGTTCCCGGCCGGCAACAGCGGCGTGCAGATGGCCGGCTGGTTCCGCCGTGAGATCAACAGCCTGGCTGATCTTCAGGGCCTGAAGATGCGCATCCCCGGCCTCGGCGGCGAGGTGATGGCGCGGGTCGGCGTCACGCCGGTCAACCTGCCGGGTGCGGAAATCTTCACCGCCCTGCAGTCCGGTGCGATTGACGCCACCGAATGGGTTGGCCCATACAACGACCTCGCCTTCGGCCTGCACCGCATCACCAAGCTCTGCTACTACCCGGGCTGGCACGAACCGGGCTCGGTACTGGAATGCATGGTCAACAAGGAGGCGTTCGAGGCGCTTCCGGAAGACCTGCAGGCCATCGTCGCCACCTGCTGCCAATCGATCAACAACGACATGCTGGCCGAGTTCAGCGCGCGCAACCAGCAGGCGATGAAGACGCTGGTCGAGGAACACGGTGTCGAGTTCAGGCCGTTGCCGGATGACGTGTTGGCGGCGCTGAAGACGGCGACCAACGAAACGCTGGCTGGCATCGCGGCATCCGACCCCTTCGCCGCGAAGGTGCTGGAGGCCTACCAGTCGTTCCAGCAGGCGGCACAGGCCTATACCAGGGTGTCCGAAGGCGCCTATCTGGCGGCGCGTGCCGGGGCCTGACGTCACCGTCGTTTGAAGCCGGTGTCGCCGGGGCGCAGACTGCCCCGGCGGCGCTGAGATGATTCGTCGCTGTCTTGCGTAAGTGCTGGGGAGCCATACGCATTGGCGAATCATCGACACCTGTTCAGAACGACGCGAAGGGGATCCAGCATGAAGAAATGGCTGAAACGGCTGGCAACGCTGTTGCTGGCGCTGATTGTGGGCATCGGCACCCTAGGGCAACGCTGAAAAAGTTGCCGACTCCTGCGAAGATTGCCGCATCAATGCTCTGGGTGGAAGGACGATGAAGCAGCAGACCTTGGCGATGGCGGCGGATCAGGGCGAGAAGTTCGAACAGCA
>JAGRJX010000196.1:14808-15662 GCA_020442545.1 Lysobacterales bacterium | reverse complement strand
GCAGGTCGCCCCAGAGCAGCGTGGCGGCGACGACGGCAGCGATGATCAGCGCACCACCCATGGTCGGCGTACCGGCCTTGCTCAGATGGCTCTGCGGGCCGTCGCTGCGGATCGGCTGGCCACCGGTCTTCAGCGACGCCAGCCGACGGATAATAGGCGGCCCCAGCCATAGCGACACCAGCAGCGCGGTCAGCGCGCTGAGGATCGCGCGAAGCGTGAGGTAGCCGAACAGCGCGAAGAAGCGGTCCAGACCTTCCAGCCAGCGTGCCAGTTCAAGCAGCATGATTGGCCTCCTTGTCCTTGCTGGCACCGGCATGGCTGTCGAGCAGCGCGCGCACCACGCGCTCCATCGCGCTGGATCGCGAGCCCTTGACCAGGCAGCGGACGGCGGGAGAAAGGCCGGCACGCAACGCTTCGATGAGACCTTCCTGGTCGTCGAAGTGCCGCGCGCCGGCACCAAATGCGCGACTCGTCGCCGCGCTCTGGGGTCCAACCGTGAACAACTGACTGATTCCGGCCTTCTTCGCCATCGCGCCGCAGTCGGCATGCAAGCGGGCGCTGTCCGGGCCCAGCTCGGCCATGTCGCCGAGCACCAGACAGGTGTCGCCGCCGGTCGCCACCAGCGTGCCGATCGCGGCCGCTACGGATGCCGGATTGGCGTTGTAGCTGTCGTCAATCAGCAGGGCGCCGTTGGCGAGGCGATAGCGCGTCTGCCGGCCGGCCACGCCATCGGCCTGCGCCAGTCCTTCGGCAATGGCGGACAGCGGTGCATCGACGGCCAACGCCAGCGTCGCCGCCGCCAGCGCGTTGCCCACGTTGTGGCGACCGTGCAGCGGCAGCGAGATGTCGACCTC
>JAGRJX010000196.1:12080-14678 GCA_020442545.1 Lysobacterales bacterium | reverse complement strand
TCGGCAAAGTATTCGGCGAAGGCATCGTCGGCATTGACCACGGCGATGCCGTCGTCAGGCAGCGCGTCGTAGATCGCGCCCTTGGTCTCGGCCACGCCACGCAGGCTGCCCATGCGCTCCAGGTGCGCGCTGGCAATGTTGTTGACCAGCGACACCGACGGCGGCGCGATGGCGGTCAGGTTGGCAATATCGCCCGGCTGCCCGGCGCCCATTTCGTAGATGCCGAATCTGGCGTCTTCGGGCTGGTCGATCAGCGCCAGCGACAGGCCGATCTCGTTGTTGCGGTTGCCCGGATTGGCGTGACAGCGGCCAAACTGCGACAGGATCGCGGCCAGCAGCGTCTTCACCGTGGTCTTGCCGTTGCTGCCGGTGATACCGATCAGCCGGGTGTCACGCCCGGCGGCGATGCCGGCGGCGATCCGACCCAGTGCATCGCGACTGTCATTCACCACCAGCTGCGGTGCCGGCAGCGACAGCGGACGCTCGCACAGGACCGCCACGGCACCATTCGCCACCGCCTCGGCGGCAAACTCGTGACCATCGAAGCGATCGCCACGCAGCGCGATGAACAGCGCACCGGGACGCAGACTGCGCGAGTCGATCGCCACGGCCTCGACCTCGATGTCATCGCCGTCCAGCCGGGCCTGGCAAAAGTCGGCGAGCTGGCTCAGACGTGTCGGCTTCATGCCCGCTCCTCCAGTGCGCGGCGCGCGACCTCGAGGTCTTCGAAGGGACGTCGAACGCCCCCGGATTCCTGATACGGCTCGTGACCCTTGCCGGCGATCAGCACCGTGTCGCCCGCTTGTGCTACGGATACGGCAAGGCGAATCGCCTGCTCGCGATCGCGCACGACCTGCACCGCGCCGGCATCGCGGAAACCGGCCATGATCCCGGTGACGATGGCGTCGCCCTCCTCGTTGCGCGGGTTGTCGTCGGTGACAACGACATGATCGGCCAGTGCTTCCGCTGCCGCCGCCATCAGCGGGCGCTTGCCGCGATCCCGCTCGCCGCCGCAGCCGAACACGCAGATCAAACGGCCTTGCGTGTGGGAACGCAGGCTTTGCAGGCTCTGCGTCAGCGCGTCGGGCGTGTGCGCATAGTCGACCACCAGCAGCGGCTGATCGCCGCCACCGAGGCGACTCATGCGCCCATGCACCGGCGTCAGTTGCGACAGGCTGGCGGCAATCTTCGGCAACGGCCAGTCCAGCGCCTTGAGGCAACCGCCAACGGCCAGCAGGTTGTCGATGTTGAAGCGGCCGAGCAGCGGCGAAGTCACCACTGCGCGTTCGCCGCCGCCCACCAGGGTGAAGGCGATGCCGTTGCCGTCCAGCGCCACGTCCTCGGCGCGCAGCGCGGCGTCATCGCGGCCACCGGCGGACACACCGATGCGCAGCAGCGAATCCGGCAGCGCGGCATGCAGCTCGCGACCAAAGGCGTCATCCAGATTCACCACCGCAGCACGCAGCTCCGGCCGCTGGAAAAGTCGCGCCTTGGCCGCTCCGTAGCTCGCCATATCGCCGTGGTAGTCGAGGTGATCCTGCGTGAGGTTGCTGAACACGGCGATGTCGAAACGCACGCCGTCAACCCGACCCTGGTCCAGCGCATGCGAGGACACTTCCATCGCCACAAACCTGGCGCCCCGCTCGCGCAGACCGGCCAGCAGGCGATGCACGGCCACCACGTCGGGGGTAGTGCGCTCGCCGGCCTCGACCTGCGGAAACAGGCCGCATCCCAGCGTTCCGATAGTGCCGACAGGGGCCTCGGCACGGTGCAGCGCCTGCGCCAGCAGTTGCACGGTCGAGGTCTTGCCGTTGGTGCCGGTGACCCCGATCACGCTCAGCGCCGCAGACGGCCGGTCGTGGAAACGGTCGGCGATACGGCCAAGCCAGTTGCGCAATCCGGGAACCGGGAACAGGTCGCTGTTGGCCGCCTCCGCCGCGAACTCGGTTGGCAGCGGCGGCTCGAACAGGATGGCGCTGGCGCCGGCGTCACGCGCCTGCGCCGCGTAGCGCAGGCCGTGGCTGCTCAGACCCTGCAGCGCGACGAAGGCATCGCCACGCGACAACTCGCGGCTGCTGGCGCTGAGACCGCTCACCACCACGTCACGCGATGCTGGCACGTCGGCCATGCCGTCCAGCAGCGTGGACAGGGACATGGCGGCGCTCATCGCATGCCTCCCAGCGTCGCCACCGGCACCGCTTCGGCCTCTGGCGGCAGGCCATCGGGTCCGAGTGCCGGCAGCAGCTGCTGCTGCACCAGCCAACCGTCGACGTCGTCCGGCGCCACGTTGTACAGACGCAGTGCGTTCTCCATGACCGTCCGGAATGCGGGCGCCGAGACCAGGCCGCCGTAGTAGTCGCCGGCCTTGGGATCGTTGACCATCACCACCGCGGCGAAGCGCGGTTCGCTGGCCGGCACCAGACCGGCGAACAGCGACAAGTAGCGCTTTTCGTAGCCGCCGCCGGCCGCCCGCCGCGAGGTGCCGCTCTTGCCGGCAGTGCGGTAACCGGGCACCGCCGCGCGGCGCGCGGTACCTTCCGGGCCGGTGACGGTTTCCAGCATCCCGATCAGGTCATCTGCAATGCGCGGATCAATCAC
>JAGRJX010000196.1:0-12023 GCA_020442545.1 Lysobacterales bacterium | reverse complement strand
GCGGCGTAGGCCTGCGCCAGCTGCAGGGCCGTTACCGACAGGCCGTAGCCGTAGGAGATGGTGGCCTTTTCCACCGTGCCCCAGCCGCGCGCCGGCGGCAGCACGCCGGCCGATTCGCCGGGGAAGCCGCAGCCGCTGACGCTGCCGAAGCCGAAGCGATGCAGCATGTCGAACAACTGCTCGGCAGTCATGTCCAGCGACAGTTTGGTGGCGCCGACGTTGCTGGACTTGGTCAGCAGGCGGGTGACGTCGATGATGCCGTAGTCGCGAAAATCGTGGATGGTGTGGCCGAACAGTTCCAGCGTGCCGGGATGGGTATTGATCGGCGTGGTCGGCGTCCAGCGCCCGGTTTCCAGCGCGGCCGCCACGGTGAAGGCCTTGACCACCGAACCCGGCTCGAACACATCGGTCACCGCCCGGTTTCGTCGCGCCGCCGCGTTGTCGGCGGCGCGCGCATTGGGGTTGTAGGACGGCAGGTTGACCATGGCGAGGATTTCGCCATTGCGCACGTCCAGCACCACCATCGAACCGCTGCTGGCCTCGTTGTCACGCAGCGCCTCGCCCAGCGCGCGGTAGGCCATGTACTGGATGCGCCGGTCAATCGACAGCGCCAGATCACGGCCCGGTTCCGGTGCGCGCACCAGTTCCACGTTCTCAACCACGGCGCCGCGCATGTCGCGGATCACCCGTTTGGCACCGGGCTTGCCGGTCAGCCAGTCGTCAAAGGCGAGCTCCAGGCCCTCCTGGCCGCGATCATCGATGTTGGTGAAGCCGATGACGTGTGCTGCGGCGTCACCTTGCGGGTAGAAGCGGCGAAACTCGCGCTGGCTGTAGACGCCGGGAATATCGAGGTCGAGGATTGCCGCGGCGTCGTCCGGGTTCATCTGCCGGCGCAGGTACAGGAACTCCCGATCCTTGCGCTGCGCGAGACGCTCGACCAGCGGCTCCAATGGCGTCGACAGCGCCGCCGCCAGCTGCGGGAAACGATCCGGGTGCTGCAGCAGCTCGCCCGGATCGGCCCAGATCGACTCCACCGGACTGGACACCGCCAGCGGCTCGCCGTTGCGGTCGGTGATGGTGCCGCGCGACACCGGGATCGGCAGCTCGCGCAGGAAACGCGCATCACCCTGGCGCTGGTAGAACTCGGTATCGAGCAGCTGCAGTCCTGCCGCGCGCACCACCAGCACGCCACCGGCCAGCGTCAGCACGCCCAGCACGACATACAGCCGCAGGCGGAAATTGGCCGAACGCATGCGCGACTTGCGGGCCTTCATCGAGCCTCCCCCGCGCGCGTTGACACGGCACCGGAGAGCGTGTCCGGCGTCAGCACCACGATGTCTTCCGGCCGCGGATCGCGCAGGCCCAGGCGCTCGCGCGCGATCTGCTCGATGCGTGCGCTGCCGGCCCAGGTCGCCTGCTCCAGCTGCAGCCGCCCGTAGTCGATGCGCAAGGCATCGCGCTCGCTTTCAAGGTTGGTCAGTTCGACAAACTGCTGGCGATGCTCCTGGCGCACCACCACGACGGCGATCGCGCTGGCGATCACGCCGATCAACAACGCGACCTTGAGCAGCACCAGCGACCTCATGCGCAGCGCTCCGCCACGCGCAGCACCGCACTGCGGGCGCGCGGGTTGTCGGCGACCTCCTTCGGCTCGCCACGCCGGGCCTTGCCAACCTCGATCAGCGACGGCCTGAAGTCGTCCATCTGCGGCAGGCGACGGTTGCCCGCTGGCGGCCGGGAGCGCTCACTGATGAAGCGCTTGACCATGCGGTCTTCCAGCGAGTGGAAGCTGATCACGGCAAGACGACCGCCGGGCGTCAGCGCATCGTGCGCCGCCTGCAGGCCGGTCGTGAGGTCGTCGAGCTCGCCATTGATGTGGATGCGGATCGCCTGGAAGCTGCGCGTGGCCGGGTGCTTGCCCGGCTCGCGACGGCCGATCACCGAGGCGATCAGCTCGGCCAGCTCGCCGGTGCGCATCAGCGGCTCGTCGCCACGACGGGCCACGACGGCCCGCGCGATGCGTCGACTCATGCGTTCCTCACCGTACTGCCAAAGCACCGAGGCAATCTCCTGCTCATCCGCCCGCGCCAGCCATTCGGCCGCGCTTTCGCCCGTTTCCGGGTCCATCCGCATGTCCAGCGGGCCGTCCTGCATGAAGCTGAAGCCACGACCCGCCACGTCCAGCTGCGGTGACGAAACGCCAAGATCGAACAGCACGCCATCCAGGCCTTTGGTCACCGCATCCCATTCCGAAAGCGTCGCGAAACTGCCGCGCCGCCAGGCCACCCGGACATCCCCCGTGAACTTTTTCGCCGCGTCGGCAATCGCTTCCGGATCCTTGTCCATCAACAACAGCCGGCCTTCCGGCCCCAGCTTCGCCAGCACACCGGCCGCATGCCCGCCTCGACCGTAGGTGCCGTCCAGATAACNNAACGGCCATCACCCTTGACCCGCAGGCCTTCCAGCACCTGCGCGTACAACACCGGGCGATGGCTCGGGGCGGCGCTACCGTTCCCGGTCATCGTCACTACAGCGGCAGATCGAGCATGTCCTCGCCGATCTCGTCTTCCCCGATGGTCTGACGGATCTGCGCGAGGTGCGCCTGCTCGGTCCACAGCTCGAACTTGTTGCCCATGCCCAGCAGCACGGCTTTCTTGTCCAGCCCGGCTGCCGCCCGCTGGCTGGCCGGCAGCAGGATGCGGCCGTTGCCGTCCGGCTCGACCGTCGCCGCCGCACCGACCAGCTTCAGCTGCAGCGCGCGGTTGACCTTCTTCGCCTTGGGCAGGGCATTGATCTGGTCGCGCAGCGGCTCCCAGTCGGCCTGCGGGAATATCCACAGGCAGCCGTTTTCCCAGGGGTTGTAGGTGATCACCAGGCAGTTCGCGCAGTCGCGCGCGACCTGCTCGCGATACGCTGTCGGTATCGCCAGACGTCCCTTGTCGTCGATGGTGATTGCGGTTTCGCCCTGAAACATTGCCTGCAAGCGCCTGATTGAGCTCGAAAATCGACCCGGAACGGCCATCGATTCCCCAAGAAAACCACTAATTCCCCGGTTTTCCCACTAGAGCCCACCTTATGACTCGCCAAAACCGCGTGTCAAGCATATCCGCGAGCACGCAAAACGCACGCAAACCCATGTCGCCAAAGGCTTTTCTGATCGGCCACCAGGCGTTGTCATAAATGCATGCAGATACAGACTGTTAGCGGAATTACTTCACAAGTTTCTGCAGGATTGTTTGGTTTTCGTTCACTGTTTGCTCCAGCGCCCTGATGCGGGACCCGCGCGCAGCAAACTGCGCGGAAGTGCGCAGCCTGAGGGTGCGGCGGCGCACAGTTCGGGACAGAAAGTGACAAGTGCTGGAAATGCAATAGCGTTGTCAGGGCGTCGCTCACCATCAGAAGCCTTTCGGTTCCGCGCCTACGGTGCTTGAACCAACCCACGGCGGCGCGAGGCAAGACGAATGCTCCTTCCTCGCGATAGCCCCGAGTCAGGGGCGCGAGCGCCAAAGGCGTGAGCGGGGTGTGGAAGCAATGGCCGCCGGAACCCCAAGGCCGCGCAGCTCAGTACGCATGTCAGATTGACGACGACGCCCATCGAAGTGGTGGAGTCCCCTTCAAGTTGATGGGGATGGCTGCGGCAGCAGCAGGGGAAGGTGGCAAATGCACTCGCCTACCGGGTCGCGAAGCGGCCCGGTGCTTCGCGCCTTGCGCGAAGTGGCGAACCCACTTCCCGCGCAACGCGCGGGAAGTGCGGAGCCGGCCTGTAAGCCGGGTTCTGTCGAGGACAGTCATTCCTCTAGGCGACGCGTCACCACGCCGCTCCAGCGGTCTACCCGGACGCACCGCGGGCCACGGCATGGCGTCCCTATTCGACCTTGCTCCGGATGGGGTTTACCGTGCCCCGTGGCGTTGGCCCCACGGGCGGTGCGCTCTTACCGCACCGTTTCACCCTTACCACGCATCCCGCGCCACCGGAGCGGCAGCAGGACCGTTCGGCGGTTTGCTCTCTGTTGCACTGGCCGTCGGCTCGCGCCGCCCAGGGGTTACCTGGCATCCTGCCCTGTGGAGCCCGGACTTTCCTCCCCGGTGCAAGCACCGCAGCGACTGTCCGGCCGACTCCGCATACACAGTGTACGGGATTGCAAGCGGGCAAATGCTCCCGCCTACTGCATGCGCGTCGCCCGATATTGCAGGATCGGAATCTCAAGACCGGATTCATAGCGGCGTATCAATCGCGCACTGTGTGAATCAGCGCCAATATCGTCAATCGTCAGCGTGTTGGTCCAACGCCCGAAACCATCTTCGCCCCTGTTGATCTCTCGATAGCGCCCATCGGCCCAGCTGGCGTCAATCTTCAGCGTACTGCCGCTGTCTGCCTGCGCCCAGACCACCATCAGATCACCGCTGGCGGGATCAACTGTCCGGTAAGTGATGGCGCGATAAACCACACCGTTGTCCCACTCGATCCGATGGTCGTCGATCAGTGCATGGCCGTCATTGACCGGGTACACACGCGAGTAGCCCACACCATCATGCAATGCACTGTCACCGGGACCGGTAAGCCCGCGTGCTTCCCAGCGCCACTCACCGAGCTTGAACACCATCGACTGCAATGCTGGAGATAGCGGGGTCGACTCCCCCGGGCTGGATTGCGCGTTGTCTGCTGTCACAACGAGCAGGAAAAGCAGACAGCAAAGCATCAATCGTCCGTTCATGTTGAATCCCGATCACTCATAGCCGATCACAGTAGTACCCGGCCCGAGTTGGGCGTGAGACAAATCCTGCGGGTATCGAAACGCTGCGGCAAAACGTATCCGAACTCGCGGACGTCTCGTCCTATGGCTTTTTTTCGTACAGCGCTTTTCGTGGCGCACCGCTGAATTCGGCGGCCAGCTTTGCCGCCTTGGCTGGCGGCAGTTCGCGCGACAGCAGTTCGTAGAGTCTGCGGCCTTCGACAAGAGCCGCGCCCTCATCCACGGACGCACCCTCGACCAGCACGACAAACTCGCCGCGCTGCTGGTCCTTGTCGGCCATCACGCGTTCATGCAGTTCGGCAAGCGAGCCATCAAGCAGCGTCTCGAAGCGCTTGGTGATTTCACGGGCGAGTACCGCTGGCCGCCCTTCGCCAAAGGCTTCGGCCGCATCGGCCAGCATCTCCACTATGCGATGCGAAGACTCGTAGAACATCAGCGTGCGCGCCTCCGCTGCCAGTGCTTTCAGTCGCGTCCGGCGTGCTGCCGGCTTGCTGGGCAGAAAGCCTTCGAAGGCGAAGCGATCGCTGGGCAATCCGGCCGCCGACAGCGCCGCGATGGCCGCGCAGGCGCCAGGTACCGGGCTGACACGAATGCCCGCCGCACGCACGGCGCGCACCACGCGGAAGCCGGGATCGCTGACCAGCGGCGTGCCGGCATCCGAAACCAGCGCCACGTCGTCGCCGGACTGAAGTCGTGCGACTACCTGCTCGGCGCGCACGGCCTCGTTGTGATCGTGCAATGACAGGCTCGGCGTGTCGATGCCGAAATGGCGCAGCAACGTCGCCGTGTGCCGCGTGTCCTCGACGGCGATCAGGGCGACGCGCGACAGCGTGTCGCGTGCGCGCGGCGTCAGGTCATCGAGGTTGCCGATCGGCGTGGCGACGACGAACAGCGTTCCGGCGTCACTGTTGGATTCTCTGGACTGCGGAGGAATGGACATTCAGTGATCAGCGAGCGCGCAACGGGACAAGGCCGGTATGATCATACCCATGACCATGCCCTCACTTGCCAGCCGGACGAAAAACCGCATGACACATCGGCCCGCTTTCCCGACCGCCCTCCAGCAGATCGCTGCGTTGATGCTGCTCCTGCTGCTGGCCGGGTGCACCGGCGCGCCGACGCGGCAGGCCACGCCGGAAGCCGCCAGCAGCGCCGAAGCCGCCTATCGCGACGGCGATTTCGCGGCAGCGGCGAACGGCTTCCTCGAAGCCGCCAGCCTGCGCCGCAGCCAGCGCAACTACTACCGCCTGCGCGCTGCCGAGTCCTGGCGCGAGAACGGCGAACTCGACCGCGCCCGCGAGGTGCTGTCCAACGCCGGCCACAAGGGCCTGAGCGGTGACCAGCCGCTGCGACTGAACCTGCTGCTGGCCGAAATCGACCTGGCCAGCGGTGATGCCCGCGCGGCTCAGGACTGGCTGCGGCTGCCGCCGGACAGCGTCGGGGAAGCCTATATCGGTCGCTACCTCGACCTGCGCGCGCGCGCCTTTGCCGAAAGCGATCCGGTGATCGCCGCCGCTGCACGCGCGCGGCTCGACGCCCGTTTGCGGCCGGACGAGCGCGCCGCAAACCTGGCGGAGATCCAGACACTCCTGGATCGACTCGACGACGCGCGTCTGCAGTCGGCGGCGGCATCATTGCCCGGCGGTGATCCGCTGTATCCCTTCGTCGGTCGCCTGCTGATGCAACGCGGTCTGCCGCTGCCGCGCGCCTTTGATCGTGGCATCGAATTCGCCCGCGACCTGCCGCCGGCGGCGGCCGACGGCTGGCGGCCGCCGTATCAGGTTGCCCTGCTGTTGCCGGAAAGCGGCAGCTTCGCGGTCGCCGCTGGCGCGGTGCGCGACGGCTTCTTCGCCGCCCATTTCAGCGAGACACAACGACACCCGGAAATCCGCGTCTACAACAGCGGTAGCAGCCCGGCATCCAGCCGCGCCGCCTACGAGCAGGCCGTCCGCGACGGCGCCGGCCTGGTGGTCGGGCCCTTGTCGCGCGAGAACGTCGCCGCGATCTTCGCCCAGGGCGCGCTGCCGACGCCGCTGCTGGCACTGAACCGCGCCGGCGAACTACCGCCGCCACCGGGCAGCCTGAGCTTCTCGCTGTCCCCGGAAGACGACGCCCGCGCCGCCGCCGAGCGACTCTGGACACAAGCTCGTCAGCGGGTGATCGCCGTCGGCAGTGACGACGAAAACGGCCGCCGCAGCCTGGACGCGTTCCGTCGGGAGTTCGAGGAGCGCGGCGGTCAGGTCGTCGCCCAGGCCATCCTGCCCGGCAACAGCCCGCGCTACGACGCCGTGCTGAAACAGGCGGTGAGCAATGCCGGGGGCGTGACCATCGACCCGGAGACCGGCATTCCGCAGGCCAACGCGGCCGACGCACTGTTCCTCGCGGTAGGTACCGCGCAGGCACGCCTGCTGGTACCGCAGCTCAAGGTACAGGGCATCCAGAATCTGCCAACCGTGGCCACCTCGACCATCCTCAACGCACCCAACCGGCGGCTGGATCGCGAACTGGACGGCATCGAAGTGGTCGAGTCGCCCTGGCTGGTCGGCGACCTGCCCGGCTTTCCGCACCGCAGCACCATTCGCGACGAACTGGAGAGCGCCGACGGCGTGGCCGCGCGGCTGTTCGCCTTCGGCATCGATGCCTACCGGCTTGTCGGCTATCTGTCCTACCTGACCAGCACCGCCGGCGCGCAGGTCGACGGTGCTACCGGGCGGCTGTCGCTGGATGGCTTTGGCAACGTGCGTCGGCAGCCGGTCTGGGCGCTGTTGAAGCACGGCCGGCTGCAACCGCCGGTGGAATCCACCGGCCTGGAGTGACCACGGCCGTGCTCAAGCGATTCGCCACTGCCGCATCGCGTTCCACCAAAGCCAGTACCGGCGAACGTGGTGCCGAAGGCGAACGGCAGGCCGAAGCCTTCCTTGCCGCCCACGGCCTGTCCACCATCGCGCGCAATGTTCGTTACCGCTTCGGCGAAATCGACCTGCTGATGCGCGATGGCGACGCGCTGGTGTTCGTGGAAGTGCGCTACCGTGCCGACAGTGGTTTCGGCGATGGCGCGGACTCGGTGGACCGGCGCAAGCAGCGGCGACTGGCCAAGGCCGCTGCTGCCTGGCTGGCCGCCAACCCGCGCTGGCAGCGCAGCGCCTGCCGCTTCGATGTGGTCGCCCTCGACGGCGACCCGCAAGATCCCGGGATCGACTGGATCCGCAACGCGTTCACCCTCGACGAGCTGACATGAGCGACGCCACCCACACCCGCAAGACATGGTTCCCGCTGACGCTGGCCGCATTGGCACTTCTGCTGCTGGCCGGCTGCGCCGCTCACGACCGCCGCAGCTTCGGCAACATCGTCGACGACCAGAGCATCGAGATCGCCGCCTTCGACCGCTTCGCCAACGCCAGGGACCTGCGTGACGCGCGGATCAAGAGCGTCGCCTACAACGGCACGCTGCTGCTGATCGGCGAGGTGCAGGACAGCACCCAGCGCGAGACCGCCGAGCGCATCGCCGCGCGGATCGGCGGCGTAAGGCGAGTGGTCAATGAACTGGCCGTCGGCGAGGACGCCAGCTTCTGGCGGCGCACCCGCGACGGCGTGCTGACCACGCGGGTCAAGGCTGGCCTGCTCAACCTCGGCATCGAAGGCTTCGATCCGACACGGGTGAACGTCACCACGGTGCGCGGCGAGGTCTACCTCATGGGCCTGGTGTCGCACGAAGAAGCCGACGCCGCCGTCGAGCGCATCAGCCGCATGCGCGGCGTGCGCCGCGTGGTCAAGGTGTTCGAGTACACGGATTGAGAGCCGTGATTCGTGATTCGTGATTCGTGATTCGTGATTCGTGAAAAGCATATCGGTTCGTGATGAGGGATCGAGCGAAATGAGCCTATCGTGAGCGAATCGACAGCCAAGCCGAGGCTGCTCGCCTGAACCAGCGCCATCACGATGATTGACGCCAAACGCATGAGCAACCCGAGTCCAATCAATCCGAATCTCATCGCCGCCCTGCGCGACCTGTTCGGCGACGCCCTGCTCACTGACCCGGGCGAGTGTCTGGCCTACGGCTACGACAACTCCAAGCGCCGCGCGACGCCAGCTGCCGTGGTGCTGCCGGACAATGCCGACCAGGTGCAGCAACTGGTGCAGCGGTGTCGCGAACACCGGACACCGATCACCGCGCGTGGCCGTGGCACCAACACCACCGGCGCCAGCGTGCCGATCGAAGGCGGCGTGGTGCTCAGCTTCGAGCGCATGAACCGCATCCTGCGCATCAACCCGGATGACCGCGTCGCCGCGGTCGAGCCCGGGGTGCTCAATGGCGACCTGCAAACGGCGCTGGCAGAGCACGGCCTGTTCTGGCCACCCGATCCCACCAGCGCGCCCTTCTCCAGCGTCGGCGGCAACCTCGCCTGCAATGCCGGCGGTCCGCGCGCGGTGCGCTGGGGCAGTTCGCGCGACAACGTGCTGGGCCTGGTGGCGATCACCGGCTGTGGCGAGCGCATCCGCTGCGGCGCGCCAACCAGCAAGGACAGCACCGGCTACGACCTGTCGCGACTGATCGTCGGCTCCGAAGGCACGCTGGCGCTGATCGTCGAGGCCAGCCTGAAGCTCAGCGCCAAACCTGAATCACGACGCAGCCTGCGCGCGCTGTATCGCGATACCGAAAGCGCGGCGCGCGCGGTCGGACGATTGATGGTCCAGGCCGAGCTGCCGTCGGCGCTGGAATTCATGGACGCCGAAGCGGTGCGGCTTGCCCGTGAACGTGGCGGCGCGGACATTCCTGATGCCGGCGCCCTGCTGATGATCGAGGTGGAGAGCGCGGAAGGCGCGGTAGACGCCGCTCGCGACGCACTGGAAACCGCAGCACGCAACGATGGCCTGATCGCCATCGACCGCGCCGACGACGCACAGCAGCGCGAATCGCTGTGGGTGGCACGTCGCGCACTGTCACCGGCGCTGCGTTCTGTCGCTCCGGGCAAGATCAACGAAGACGTGGTCGTGCCGGTATCGCGACTCGCCGAACTGGTGAGGCGACTGCAGACCTTCGCCAAACGCCACGACACCCACGTCGTCAGCTTCGGCCACGCCGGCAACGGCAACCTGCACGTCAACCTGCTGCACGATCCCGCCGACGCCGCGCAGACACAACGCGCCCACGCGTGCCTCGACGACGTGTTCGCGACCGTGATCGAACTCGGCGGCACGCTGTCCGGCGAACACGGTATCGGCGTCGCCAAGCGCGCCTGGATGGCGCGCGCCTTTGACGCCGACACCTTGGCCGCGATGCGCCGCGTGAAGGCCGCCTTCGATCCCGACGCCATCCTCAATCCGGGCAAGGTGCTGCCGCCGGCAGACGACGCGGCATGAGCGAACTCTCCAAACTGCTGAAGGACATCCGCGCCTGCCGCCTCTGCGAAGCGCATCTGCCGCTTGGCCCGAAACCGATAGTACGCGCCGCTGCCAGCGCGCGGATACTGATCATCGGCCAGGCGCCGGGAACCAAGGTTCACCAAACCGGCATCCCCTGGAACGACGCCAGCGGCATCCGCCTCCGCAGTTGGCTGGAGATGGATCGCGAGACCTTCTACGACGAGCACCACGTCGCCATCGTGCCGATGGGCTTGTGCTATCCGGGCCGTGGAAAATCCGGCGACCTGCCGCCACGCCCGGAATGCGCCGCGACCTGGCATTCACGCATCTGGCCGCTGCTGCCCAACATCCAGCTCACCCTGCTGATCGGCCACTACGCGCAGCGGCACATGCTCGGCGAACGCCGCCGCAAGACCCTCACCGATACCGTCGCCAACTTCCGCGACTACGGCCCGGAATACTTCCCGCTGCCACATCCCAGCCCGCGCAACCAGCTGTGGCTGAAGAAAAATCCGTGGTTCGACAATGACGTGCTGCCCGAACTAAGGAAGCGCATGCGACAAGCACTTGACCACTGAATTCAACGCACTTCCGTGGTTCAAATCAAAGGGGTGGCTTGTGTCTGAGATACCCCGGCATTTCGAGAACCAGCGGCCCGAAAATATCGGCTGCAAGGTTACCGGTAGGGACGCTTTTCGGAGAGCTCATAAGACAGAATGACGAATTCGCGGTTCTGCCGGACGAGCTTCAGTTTGAGGTCGGTAATCTGATCGTTTTCGTCGTCCGGAAAAATTGCCTGACCTTCGACAGACGCATGATCCAGATCGGTCGCCTCCGGCGGCGCAAAGAAGAAGTTGGCACCATTCAAGTCATGGATGAATGGCTCGGCCAGCTGTTCGGAACTCCTGGCAAAGTATTTCCACTGGAACCTCTCAAGTTCGAACGGATCAAGCTCCAATGGACCAGGCACGGTCATCCGGCCCAGCTCCTCCAGGAAGCGATAGGCATCCGACGCCGCGATACGGTCTCCGCCCAAGCGTTGGCACAAGGAAAGCAGGTCCGCATCGTTGCGAAAATCATCGACATTCAACGAACTGCATTCCGGCAACTGCTCACGCGCAGTTCGCGCCAGCTCAAAGGCGTAACGCATCGCAAGCCCCTGAGTACAGGCACCTTCTGCGTCGCGACGAATCTTCGCAGGGACTTCATGTTGGCCCACAACTCTCTGGCTCAAGTGAGCCGGATCAACGGCCTCCACCACCACGAACCAGCTATGGAGACAAATGTTTTCCAGGCCCTTACCGCTCGCAGGCAGCTCCCGAGCCAGCTGCTGGTCAAAATCTCTTGATGCGTCGAGGATCTGATTCCACGTGCGCAGAGGAACAACTGCGCTCAGAGGCTGTGACGTGGGGCCGGCTTCCTGCCGCGGAGCAGCGACTTCCACCATTGGCGGCCGACCAGGCTCGCGGCTGAAGGTGATGGCGACAATGTCGAGACCATAGCCATTCACGAACATCGCGCGCCGCAAGGCCACACCCTGCTCGGAAAGTTTCTCGGTATCCGGAATGCCGTAAAGCTCCCGCATCTTGCGCTGCTCCTCATCGGCGCATCGATTATTGCCTTGGTCGTCGGCGCAACCGCGCTCAAAGACGTCCGTAGCTTCGCTTTGATCGCGCGAGTCCTTCTGAGTACCCACCGCGGCGCAGGCCGCTGACACAAGTAGAATCGCGGAAATGAGCATCACTGATCGCAGCACTTTCCCCTCCCGGGTGTTTTGGTATTGTCGCGAAAACCTTGAGACAGCCACGGCCTCAACGATCCGGCGAACACGCATCTTCAAGTCAGGTGCTGAAGTACCAACCGGCCAATTGAACCACTGCGAAGGCATAGATGCCGGCGAACACA
>JAGRJX010000027.1 GCA_020442545.1 Lysobacterales bacterium | reverse complement strand
TTGTCGCTGAAGGCCAGTCCGCTCAGCGCCACGCTGCCCGCCGTGTTGTCGATGCTGAAGGTCAGCGTGCTGGTGCCGCCAATCTCCACCGTGGCCGGCGCGAAGGTCTTGGCGAACAGCGGGCCTTCGACCACGCTCAGCGTGTCGCTGGCCGTACCGCTGTTGCCGCTGCTGGAGGTCAGGTCGCCGCTGCTGTTGGCGTAGTCGCCTGCCGCCGGCGCGCTGGTATCCACCGACACGGTGCAAGTCGCACCCGCAGCCACGCTGCCACCGGTGTAGGTGATTGTTCCGCTGCCGCCGACGGCAGTGATCGTGCCGCCGGTACAGGTCGTTGAGGCATTCGGCGGCGTCGCCACCAGCAGGCCTGCCGGCAGGTTGTCGGTGAAGTCCAGCGCCGTTGCATCGATCGCACTCGCGCTGTTGTCGATACTGAAACTCAGCGTGCTGCTCTGACCGATGGCCGCCGGGTTTGGCGCGAAGAGCTTGGCGAACAGCGGCGGTGCCACAACGGTGAGCGTGTCGTTCGCCCCGCTGGTGGTGCTGCCGATGCTCGACATCAGCACGCCGCTGCTGTTGGAGTAGCTGCCCGGCGTGGCGGCACTGACGTCCACAGACAGCGTGCAGGTGCTGCTGGCGGCCACGCTGCCGCCGCTGTACTGGATGGTGCCGCTGCCGGCGACGGCGGTGATCGTGCCGCCCGTGCAGGTGGTCGAGGCGTTGGCCGGCGACGCCACCGTCATGCCGGCCGGCAGGTTGTCGCTGAAGGCCAGTCCGCTCAGCGCCACGCTGCCCGCCGTGTTGTCGATGCTGAAGGTCAGCGTGCTGACGCCGTTCGCCGCAATCGCATCCGGCGCGAAGACCTTGGCGAAGCCCGGCTGCGGAATCACCGTCAAGGTGTCGCTGGCGCTGCCACTGTTGCCGCTGCTGGAGGTCAGGTCGCCAGTGGTATTGAGCATTGCGCCATCCACCGATGCCATCACGTCCACCGACAGCGAGCAGGCACTGCCGGCGCCCACCGCACCACCGCTGTAGCTGATGGTCGCGCTGCCTGCCGTTGCGGTGATGGTGCCACCAACACAGCTGGTGGCGGCATTTGGCGTTGCAGCCACGGTCATGCCCGCCGGCAGGTTGTCGGTGAAGGCCAGCGCATTGGCGACCAGAGCCGATGCCGCGTTGTCGACGGAGAAGGTCAGCGTGCTGGCCTGCCCCACGCCCACCGTGGCCGGCGCAAACGCCTTGGCGAAGGCTGGCGGCGGCTCGATCACCAGGTCCGCGATCGCCGCTGTTGCGACGGTCAAGCCATTGGCGGTCAGCTCGCTGGTGGTATTCGGGTAGGTGCCGGCCACCGCGGTCGCCGACACCTGAACGGTCACGTCGATGCTGCAGCTCCCGGCAGCAGCCAGGTTGCCGCCGGTCAGCGTCAGGAAGCCGCTGCCGCTGAGCTGGGACCCGGTGCCGCAGACATCCGGAATCGGCAGGCCGACGGCCACCAGACCGGGCAGCACGGCGTCCAGATCATCCGTGAATGCCAACCCATCCACCGCAGCACTGGCGTTGACGTTGTTGATGGTGAAGCTCAGCACCGCCGTGCCGGTTGCCGTGGTCGGGCCGTCGAAGGACTTGCTGAATTCGACCACGCGAATGCGTAGCGTGTCGCTGGCCGGGTCACCGGAAACGCCCACACCACCGGCAGTGCCGTTTGCGCCGCTGGTGGTGTTGAGGTAGTCGCCGGACGCGGCGCCACCCGGTACCTGCAGCGTCACGCTGAAGGTACAGCTGGCGCCTGGCCCCAGGTTCCCGCCGGTCAGCGTCAAGGTGCTGCTGCCGCTGATCTGCGAGCCGCCGCCACAGACATTGTTCATCGGCAGGCCGGTGGCGACCAGCCCGCTTAGTGCCGCATCCAGATCATCGGTAAACGTGATGTCGGTGATGGAATCGACTGCATCCTGGTTGGTCAGCGTGAATTCCAGCGTCACCGTGCCACCCGGCATCACCGGATCGTCGGTAAAGGCCTTCTGCAGCAGCAGCAGGTTGTCGTTGACGGTCAGCACGTCCTGCGCGGCCGGCAGGACGACCGTGCTGGCGGCAATCGTCGCGGTCATGCTGCTGGTGCTGTTGGCGTAGTCGCCGTTCGCGGCAGCCGCAGGCACCTGCACGGTGACGCTGAAGGTGCAGCTGCTTCCGGCCGGCACATCGCCGCCGGTGAAAATCAGGAATGTCGTGCCACTAATCGACGAACCTGCGCCACAGGGGTTGCTCGGCAACGGCGCGACCGCCGCTGCTCCGGACAGCATGCCAGTCAGGCTGTCAGTAAAGAATATGCCAGTGGCGGCCTGCGAAGACTGTGTGTTGTCGATGGTGAATTCCAGCGCCACCGTCTCGCCGGGTAACACCGGGTCGTCGGTGAACGCCTTGCTGAGCGAGAGGCCGCTGACGATCAGCGTGTCCGATGCGTCGGCGCCCGCTGTGGAAACACCGGAAACCGTTGCGGTCAGGTCGCTCGTCGAGTTGATGTAGGCACCCGGCAGGGCCGATGCCGGTACCTGCAGCGTCACATCGAAGGTGCAGGTTTCGCCGGCCGCCAGCGTGCCGCCGGTAAAGGTCAGCACGGCAGTCCCGTTGATCTGCGAGCCAGCGCCACAGACATCGTTCAGGGGAAGTCCTGTCGCCACCAGGCCAGACAGGAAGGCATCCAGAGAATCGTTGAAGCCGATGTTGCTGGCCGCCAGCGCGCCTTCGGCCGAATTGTCGAGGGTGAAGCGCAGGGTCACTGTGCCGCCGGGCAGCACCGGATCGTCGATGAACTCCTTGCGCAGTCCGGGTGGCGACAGCACGGAAAGCGTGTCATCGGCCATCCCTCCGGTCTGCGTGGTGCCGCTGACCGTCGCGGTGATGGCCGAGGTCGTGTTCAGGTAATCGCCGGGCGCCACACCTGCCGGTATCAGCAGGTCGACGCTGAAGGTACAGCTGCCGCCAGCCGCCAGGTTGCCGCCGCTTATCACCAGATGGTCTTCCGCGGAGATCGACGCCACGAACATCGTCGAGCCGGCGCCACAGAACCCCGAAGGCGCGAGTGAGGTCACCGTCGCGCCGCTCAAGAACTGGCTGAGGTTGTCGGTGAAGGTAATGTCGGTTGCCGCCGATGCGCTGCTGCTGTTCTGGATGGTGAATTCCAGCGTCACCGTATCGCCCGCGCCGACCGGATTGGTCAGGAAGGTCTTGCTGATGCTGGGCGCCTCGGAAACGAACAGGCTGTCGCTGGCCGGCGCATACACCTGCGGGTTGCCGAACTGGTCCGCTGTGACGTTGCTGGTGATGTTGGGGTATTCGCCAGCTGTAGCCCCGGCTGGCACCTGCACGGTGACGTCGAACTCACAGGATTCCCCGCCCGCGAGATTGCCGCCAGTCAGGGTCAGCAGCGAGGTGCCGCTGACCTGCGAACCGGCTCCGCAGACATCGTTCATCGGCAAACCCACGGCAACAAGGCCGCTCAGCGTGGCATCAAGGTCATCGGTGAAACTGATGTTGTCGGCTGTTTCGTTGCGATCCGCGTTCAGCAGGCGGAAACGCAGCGTGGCCGTGCTTCCGGGCGCAACGGGATCATCAACGAAAGACTTGGTCAGGTGCAGGACGTCGGCATTCGCCATCAGCGTTGCCACCGCAAGCCCTGAGTTGCCCGCGGTCGAAGCCAGGTCGTCGCTGATATTGTCGTGCTGACCGGCTTCGGTCGCCGTGACATCGACATGAACGTGGCACAGCGTGTTGGGGAAAAGATAACTACCAAGAAGAGTGACCTTGCTGCTGCCTGCTGTCGCCGTCAGCGTGCCCGGGCAGTCCGTGCTGGCATTGCTGGGCGATGCAATCTGCAGACCAGTCGGAAAGGAGTCAGTGAAAGCAATGTAGTTTGCGAGCGCGCCACTGAGGCTGTTGTCCAGGGCGAAAGTGAGGGTGGATCGTCCGCCTGCCTGGATCATTGACGGCGAGAATGTCTTGCTGAAAGCGGGGCGATCCGACGCTACGGTCAGGTCGGCGCTCGCCGTGCCGCTGTTGCCAGCACTGGAGGTCAGGTCACCACTGACGTTCATGTGCGTGCCAACGGTCGACGAAGTGACGTAGACATCCACGAAACAGCTGCCGTTGCCGGCAACGCTGCCATTGCTGAACGTGATGGTGCTGCCGCCATCCGGGGCGGAAACCAGGCCGCCGGTACAGGTCGTGGTCGGATGCGCCGGCGACGCCAGCGTGACACCAGCCGGCAACGTGTCGGTGAAGGCGAGGTCGGTAGCCGGCACGCCCCCGCCACTGTTGTCGATAGTGAACCGGAGCAGCGAAGCACTGCCCGGGCCGATCGTGTCCGGCTGGAACTGCTTGCTGAAGCTGGGCTGGGCCCAGGCCAGTGGTGCGGCGGCCAGCGTCGCAGCGGCCAACACAACCACACCCAGTCGACGGATGATCGACATGTCCACGCTCCCCTTGTGCGAAGCCGACAGCATAGCGGCTGCACCCGGGCGGCGACAGGGCGAACGATGCGAATCGATCCCGTAGGGCACAAAAAAGCCCCGCAGGGCGGGGCTTTCGGATGGATCAGCGCGTGTCGTCGCCTACCAGACGACTTCCGCCATCGAGCAGTTGAGGCCGGAACCGATGCCGAGCAGGGCGACACGCTGGCCCTTGCGCAGGCGGCCCATCTCCTTGAGCTTGGACAGCACGATCGGCACCGAGGCCGGACCGATATTGCCGTGCTGGCCGAAGATGGTCAGCACCTTCTTCGGATCGATGCCGAAAGCCTTGATGAAGGCCTGCGTGTGCACCTGCGAGACCTGATGAATGACGAACTCGTCCAGCTCGTCGACCACCCAGCCCATCACCTGACGCGCGGCGTTGAAGGTCTTGGTGGCCAGCTTGATGCCTTCGATCAGCAGCATGCGGGTGTCGGTGACCATGCGGTCCAGATTGCCGCGGCACAGCGTGTTCCACTCGGTGGCGGCGCGGGTGACACCGCCCTTGTAGCGCGGCGCGTCCGGGGTCAGCTCGCTGCGCGACAGGATCATCGCGGCAGCACCACAGCCCAGCGTCAGCGTGGCCAGCTCGTTGCGGAACTGCTCTTCGGTGACGTCCGGCGAGCACATGCGCTCCAGCGTCTTGTCGTAGGCGAGGTTGGCGGTCTCGCCATCGACGATCAGCGCGTAGTCGATCTCGCCGCGCTCGATCATGCGGCCGGCGATGTCCATGCCGTTGAGGAATGCCAGACAGGCATTGGCCACGTCGAAGTTCTGGCAGATCTCGGAAAGGCCCAGGTTGCCGGAAACAATCGACGCCGTGGACGGCTCGAGGAAGTCGCGGCTTACCGAGGTGTTGACCAGCAGGCCGATCTTGCCGCGCTCGATACCGGCCTCGGCGATGGCCTGCTCGGCGGCCAGGGTGGCAGCATCGGAAGCCTGCACGCCGTCCGCCCACATACGCCGCGACTTGATGCCGGCAACATCGCCCAGCACGTCGGCGCGGATGCCGAGGCGCTGCATGGTGCCAGCCAGGCGCTGGTTGATCTCGTCGGTGGTCAGCTCGCGCGGGGCGTCAATGTGAGTGACGCTGGCGATGGATACGTTCTCGAAAAGCATTCGGGTCAACCGGTAGGGCAGGCTTTCGGCCTGCTGAGCCCGCCGACGTTACCCGCTTTGCTGCCGTGCCGCAAGAAATGGAGACCGGATCGGTGCCGCCGCGCAAGAAAAAAGCCGGGCGAATTGCTCCGCCCGGCTCCCGTCCCGATCGCTCGACGCAGACGCCTACTTGACCAGCTTGCCGTCAGCGTCGATCACCTGCACCGATTCGCCCATCAGCTCGCGGATCGGCTGCTCGATCTGGCTGCGGTCGCCGACGATCACCCAGGTGAATGCACCGGGCTTGATGATCTGGCGTGCTGCCGCGCGGATGGCATCGTCGTCCTGCGCCTCGATACGTGACTTGAGCGTGCTGACGTAGTCATCCGGGCGGCCGTACAGCTGCATGCTCTCGATGGCGCCCAGCACGGCGCTGGCGGTTTCGTACTTGCCGGGCAGCGAGCGCACGTCCTTGGCCTTGATCTTGGCGATCTCCTCGGCGGTGGCCGGCTTGTCGCCGATGTAGGCGGCAATTTCCTTCTGCAACTCCTTGATCGAATCCACCGTCTTGTCGGTCTGCACCGGCGCGTACAGCATCATCGGGCGCTGGCCCAGGGCGTTGACCAGGAAGCTGTAGGCACCATAAGCCCAGCTCTTGTCCTCGCGCAGGTTCATGTTGAGCCGCGCGGTGAAGGTGCCGCCGAGCACATCGTTCATGGTCTCGGTTTCAAGGAAGTTGTCGGCACCGGTCGACGGCGCGAGCTCCCCGGCAATGATCATGCTCTGCACCGAGCCCGGCTTGTCCATGATGAACACCCGCGGCGACTCCGGCAGGGCCACCCGGTCGATGCGCTTGGACGGCTTCGGCGTCGCCGGTGCCTTCCAGTCGCCAAAGGCGCGCTCCAGCTCCGGCAGCACGGCTTCCAGCGTGGTGTCGCCAACCACCAGCAGTTTGGCGTTGTCCGGACGCAGCCAGTTCTGCTGGTACTGGCGCAGGTCGTCCGGCGTCATCGCCGCCAGCGCCTCCTCGGTGCCGGAGCCGGTCATCGGCATGGCGTAGGCATGGCCTTCACCGTAGAGCAGCGGCGGCAGGATGCGCATGGCCATCGACGCCGGCTGGGTCTTCTCGCGGGCGATGCCGGCCAGGCGCTGCGCCTGGACACGCTTGAACTCCTTCTCGTCGAAAGCCGGGTTGCGCACCATGTCCGACAGCAGCGCCAGCGACGGGCGCAGATTTTCGGTCAGCGCGGAAACACCGACCTGGGCGTCATCCAGCGAGGCGCCCGCCCACAGGCGCGCGCCCAGCGACTCGGCTTCGGCCGCCAGCTCCAGCGGACCGCGGGTCTTGCTGCCTTCATCCAGCATGTCCATGGTGAAGCTCGCGGTGCCGGGCTTGACGCCCTGGTCAGCAGCGTAGCCGGCATCGAACAGCAGCTCGACGTTGACTACCGGGATCGAGCTGCGGCGGGCCAGAATCACCTCCATGCCATTCTTCAGCGTGGCGCGCTGCAGCGCCGGGAAGCTGAGGTCCGGAAACTCGTTGACCTCGGGCACGCCGGTGCTGCGATCCACACCCTTTTCGGCGTTGCTGTAGGTCGGGAACGGGTCGGTCTGGATGGTCAGGTCGCCGTGGCTCAGCCACTTGTTGGCGGCCTGCTTCAGCTGCGCCGGCGTTGCGCTGTTGGCCTGCTGCTGCTCGACACGGAAGCAGCCCGGGTCGTTCTGGTAAACCGCACACTGGGCCAGCACCTGCGCCTTGCCGCCGAAGCCACCGACGCGCTCCACGCCGCGCACCAGGCTGGCGCGACCAGCGGTCTGCGCGCGCTCCAGTTCGGCCGCGGTCGGGCCATCGCGCAGCAGGCGGGCCAGCTCCTCGCGGATGGCCTTCTCCACCCTGGCCGGATCAACGCCCTTCTTGACGTCAGCCTGGATCACGAACAGCGAGGCCAGTTCGAAGCCCATGACGCCGGCGCTGGCCGAGTCGGCGATCTGGTCGGTGTAGACCAGGCGCTTGTACAGGCGCGAGGTCTTGCCGCCGCCGAGAATGCTGGCGAACAGGTCCAGCGGCACCAGCTCCGGATTGCCGAGTTCGGCAACGTTCCAGCTCAGGCTGACGCGGCTCTGGGCGACGCGGTCCTGCATCATCACCCGACGCGGCTCCGTGCGCGGCGCCACCCACGTATCGATGCGATCCACCGGCGGGCCGGCCGGGATGTCGCCAAAATACTGCTGCGCCTTCTGCTTCGCGGTGGCCACGTCGATGTCGCCGGCCAGCACCAGGACGGCATTGTTCGGGCCGTAGTAGTCGGCAAACCATTGTTTGACGTCGTCCAGCGAGGCGGCGTTGAGGTCATCCATCGAGCCGATGGTTTCCCAGCGGTACGGATGGCCTTCGGGAAAGCTGTAGCGCTGCAGCGTCTCGAAGTACTTGCCGTGCGGCTGGTTCTCGCCCTGGCGCTTCTCGTTCTGCACCACGCCGCGCTGTTCATCCAGCAGCTCCTGGGTGATCGCGCCCTTGAAGTGGCCCATGCGGTCCGACTCCATCCACAGCGCCATGTCCAGCGCGGTGGTCGGCACGTTCTGAAAATAATTGGTGCGATCCAGCCAGGTGGTGCCGTTCTGGCCCGTCGCACCGACCTTTTCGAAAGGCTTGAAATACTCGTCGGGAAAATTCTCCGAACCCTGGAACATCAGGTGCTCGAACAGGTGCGCAAAGCCGGTCTTGCCCGGCTTCTCGTCCTTGGAACCCACGTGGTACCAGACATTGACCGTCACGATGGGGGCCTTGTGGTCCTCGTGGACGACCACGCGCAGGCCGTTGTCGAGGGTGAAGCTCTCGTAGGGAATGTCCACCACCTGTGATTTCGCGGCGGGCGAGATCGACAGGGCAGAGCCGAGGACGCTGGCAGCCAGCCAGCCGGGACGGAAGCGCATCGGAGTACCTCTCGGGATGGTCAAACGGACGCGGGTCGCCGCAATTTCACGTCTCACGCAGAGCGAGACGGCAACAGCATATCCGCAATGGAGCCCGGATCGTACCTGCTTGCCCGGGCATTTACACTAGAACTGATGGCCTAAGCGGTCGCGGACTCAGTGCAGGAGCCCATCATGGCGAATCCGGAACCACTGCAGGCGCTGGTTACCGGCGCCAATCGCGGCCTCGGACTGGCGCTGACCCGGCAGCTGCTCGAAGCCGGGCACCGCGTGATCGGCGCCTGCCGTCAGCCGGGCCGTGCCGCCGAGCTCAATCACCTGAGCGGCGACTTCCCCGGTCATCTGCGCGTGCTGCCGCTGGACCTGTCCAGCGATGCCAGCATCGGCGAGCTGGCGAAGGAAGCGGCGCTGGTTGCCGGCCCCATCGACCTGCTGGTCAACAATGCCGGCATCCTGCATGCCGGCGAGCGCTTCGGACGGCTGGCGTCAACCCATCTTGCGGACAGCTTCCGCAGCAATGCTGCGGCGCCACTGCTGCTGGCGCAGGCGCTGTCGCCGCAGCTCGCCGAAGGCGCGCGCATCGCCAACATCAGCTCGCAGCTGGGCAGCATCGCCAACACCGGGCGCTTTCGCACGCCCAGCTACGCCGTCAGCAAGGCCGCGCAGAACATGGCGACCCGACTGCTGGCCGCGGAACTGGCACCGCGCGACATCATCGTGCTGGCCCTGCATCCGGGCTGGGTGCGCACCGACATGGGTGGCGACAACGCCGACATCAGCGCCGACGAGGCCGCGGCGGGCCTGCTGCGGGTGATCGCCAGTGCGGGCCCGGCCGACAGCGGTCATTTCCTCGACTGGCGCGGCGAACCCCTGCCCTGGTGAGGTGGCGCTGGTCTCGATACGAAAGAGCCAAGAGCATTTCAACGCAGGGGGCGCAAGGGTAAAGCAGAAAGAGCGCAGAGTAAGTCAGAACTGTTCTTTGCGTTCTTTGCGTGTTCCCTTTGCGTCCTTTGCGTTGAAGGCTTTTTACTCTGGTTTCAGGTTCTCATGGCATGACCTTTGCTTGTTGACGGAGCAAGTCCACTCACGCAACGTGCCCGCATGTCGCTACGCCTCCGACTTTTTTTTGCCTTCGCCCTGCTGCTGGCGGCCTTCGCCACCGTGCTGCTGGTCGGCCTGCTGCGCCTGAACCGCGACCTCAACACGGCGTTCGGCGAATCCGCCGTTGCTGTCGGCCACACCATCGTCACCGTGCTCAGCGAACAGAGCGATGGCAAGGGCCCGGTGCGGCGCATCGAACGCCGCATCGAACAGCGCAGCGATGCCAATGGCGTGGTTGCCGAAGATCACAGCGAAAACGTCTTCGTGCTGCCAGGCCCGCACGACGAGTCGGCAGCCGAGCAACCCGACGCGGACGATGCGCCGCGCATGCTGCTGGAGTTCAAGACCGAGGGTGATGCGCCGGCGGTGGCCGACATCGACACCGCCATCAACCGCCTGTCGATCAAGCGCCTGCACGTGGACGACGGCAGCCAGGCGCTGTGGGTGTCCGGCGATGGCATCGACGAGGCCATTCCGCTGCCAAAGACCGGCCTCGACCGCGCCCTGCTCGGCTACTCCGAGAATCTGCTGTGGGCGGTGCTGGGTCTGCTGGTTCTCGGTCTGCTCGCCGCGTTCTGGCTGGCGCACCGGATCACCGCACCCCTGCGCGGTCTCGGCGCGACTGCCGGTGAGCTGGCGAATGGCCATCTCGGTGCGCAGGCGCCGGTTGCCGGCTCGCCGGAAGTTCGCGACACCATCAGCACCTTCAATCGCATGTCCACGCAGCTGGCCGAGCTGGAGCAGCAGGCCGAACAACTGCGCCAGCGCCGCGCGCTCACCGAACTCGGCGAGATCGGCCGCGGCCTGGCGCATGCGCTGCGCAACCCGCTGCACGCCGTCGGGCTGGCGCTGGAGGAGCTGGCCGACCGCGCCGGCGATGGCGATGAAAGCCGCACGCTGAAGGACACCGCCCGCGCGCAACTCAAGCGGGTCGATGCCGCCCTGCGCAGCTTTCTGGCACTGGCTGCGGGCGAGGCCGCCGTCGAAACTGACGTGGACCTGCGTGGGCTGGTCGAGGACGTGCTGCTGGAAGCCAGCCAGTCGGCCAACGGCGACGTCGGCCTCGACCTGCAGGACGGCGAAAGCGTTCCGCTGCGCGGCGTACCGGCAGAGCTACGCATCCTGCTGCACACGCTGGTGGTCAACGCCGTGGAAGCAAGTCCGGCAGGCGGCCGTGTCGAAGTCGCGGTGCAGGCTGAGGACGACGGCGCGCGGATCATGGTGCGAGATCACGGCTTCGGCATCGCCAACGACATCCGCGAACGCCTGTTCGAGCCGCACGTCAGCAGCAAGCCGGATGGTGCCGGCATGGGCCTGTATCTGGCGCGGCGAATCGCCTCGTTGCGCTATGCCGGCGACATCGAACTGGCGGACCGAGACGATGGCGGCTGCGAGGCCGTGCTGCGCCTGCATCCCCGGAGCATCGGCTGATGGGCGCGTCGCATCAGCACCACCTGCTGCTGGTCGAGGACGACCCGACCCAGCGTGAGCTGGTCCGCAAGGCCCTGCACCAGGCCGGCTACCGCGTCACCGAAGCAAACGGCCTCGACGCGGCCACTCAGCTGCTCGATGACGACACGCTGAGCCTGGTTGTCTCCGACTTCAAACTGGCCGATGGCGACGGCCTTGAGGTGCTGGCCGAAGTGCGCCGGCGCCGACCCGAGCTGAGCTTTGTGCTGGTCACCGCCTACGGCAGCATCGAGCACGCGGTCACCGCCATCCAGGCCGGTGCCGACGACTACCTCGCCAAACCCTTTGAGCGACAGGCACTGCTGCTGACCGTCGAACGCGCGCTGCGCACGCGCGCGCTGCGCGAGGAAAACCGCCGCCTCAACGACGAGCTGGAAACCCGCGACCG
>JAGRJX010000195.1 GCA_020442545.1 Lysobacterales bacterium | reverse complement strand
GACGCGCCGCTGGACGAGGCCAACGTCGGCCGCTTCTGCGCCATGGTCAGCGAGATGAGCGAGCGCGTGCAGTTCCTGTTCGTCACCCACAACAAGGCGACGATGGAAGCCGCGCACCAGCTGGCCGGCGTCACCATGCGCGAGCCGGGCGTGTCGCGACTGGTCAGCGTTGATCTCGACGAGGCCACGCGCCTTGCTGGCGCGGCCTGACCGCCCGCCGGTCAGATTCCCCCAGCAACCCGGACAATCCCCCGCGCCGCGTCGGTTTGATGACGCCGTAGCGTATGTGGCCAAGTGCCGACGGCCAGTTCGAAATCAAGGCAACACTGAACAAGTATCCGTCGCCGTCAGCGCACGCCCGTCGTGCGGATCGAGTNNGAGTGGCGTCGGCGAAGGCAGACTGGCCGTATGGTCGATCCGCGCCATCCCCTGACGGTGCTGGCCACGCGGATCGACTGGAAGGCGGTGGAAACGGGCCTGGGACCACAGTTCGCGCGACGAAGGAGGGGCTTTGTGACCTCCGACATCCCGCTGGCGGCAAACTCAATCTGTTTCGGCGGCACGCGCGGTGTCGAGCGGCAGCGTGGTGTTGCGCTGGAAGGCAAAGATCAGGTGGGTTTCGATGTGGGCGACCTCGTCGCGTTCGGTGAAGGTGCTGAGCGTGAGCTCGCGCAGGTGGTCGGCGTCGCGCGCCAGCACATGAACCAGGAAGTCGTCGGCGCCGGCCACGTGGTAGTGCGCCAGCACTTCCGGCCGCGTGGCGAGATGCGCGAGGAAGGCATCGACCAGCGCGCGGGAGTGCTTGGTCAGCCTCACGGCGACCATGGCCTGGAGACCGAAGCCGAGCTTCGCGGCATCCAGTTCGGCGTGATAGCCGGCGATGACGCCTGCTTCGCGCAGGCGGCGGATGCGCTCCAGCGCCGTGGACGGCGCGACGCCGGCTTTTTCGGCCAGGGTTTTGTTGGGCAGCCGAGCATTCTTTCGCAGCAGGGCCAGCAGGGCGATGTCTGTTCGGTCCAGATTCATGAAGTGGCCTCCTGACGAAATAATCCACGGTGTTCAGACGATCAGGTGACCAAGTATTCCAGAATGTCAGTCATCACAAAACAATCATCGGGGATTGCAGGCATGAACGAATACCGTCCGGACCGACACCAGGAAACCCGCAGCGTCCACGCCGGGCGCGCCGATTTCGCCGAACTCGGTGTGCACGCCGCGCCGATCGACCTGTCCACCACCTATCCGGTGCACGATCTGGGGCAGGGCACGGCCAGCTTTGACGCGCTGGTTGGTGGCGATGCGTCCGCGCCGAATCCGATCTACGCGCGGCTGCACAACCCGACAGTCGCGCGAGTCGAGGAGGCGCTGGCGGAACTGGAATCCACCGAAGCCTGCGTGGCCTACGGTTCCGGCATGGCGGCGTTGAGTGCGGTGCTGCTGTCGCGTCGCGCGGCGGGATCGCATGTGTTGGTGGTGCGCCCGGTCTACGGCAGCTCGGATCATCTGCTGGCCTGCGGCACGCTGGGACTGGAAGCCGAGTTCGTGACGGCGGACGAGATCGCCGCGCGACTGCGTCCGGAAACCTGCCTCGTCATCATCGAAACGCCGGCCAACCCGACGTTGCAGCTCACTGACATTCGCGCGGTGGTCGCTGCCGCTGGCGACGTGCCGGTGCTGGTCGATTCCACCTTCGCTACGCCGATCCTGCAGAACCCGGCAAAGCTCGGCGCGACCTACGTGTTGCACAGCGCCACCAAGTTTCTCGGTGGTCATGGCGACGTGATTGCCGGCGTTGTCTGCTGCAGCGACGAGAACGCCAAGCCGCTGCGCCAGATGCGCGCGCTGACCGGCGGCCTGCTGCATCCGCTGGGCGCCTACCTGCTGCATCGCGGCCTGGCCACGCTGGCGCTGCGCGTCGAGCGCGCACAGCGCAACGCCATCGACATCGCTGAACGCCTGACGGCGCATCCGGCTGTCAGCCGTGTGCATTTCCCTGGCATGGCGGGAAGCAACAATGCACAGCTGGTCGGTGATCATCCGACGGCACAGATGCGCGGCCCGGGCTGCCTGATGGCGATGGAACTGGTCGGTGGTTACGACGCTGCGGCGGCAACGATGGCCGCGGTCAAACTGATCACGCCGGCGGTGAGTCTTGGTTCGGTGGACAGCCTGATCCAGCATCCGGCCGGTCTGACGCATCGCTGCGTTGATGACGAGGCGCGTCGTACGCACGGCATCACGCCGGGCATGCTGCGGCTGTCGGTCGGCGTCGAGCACGTCGACGACCTCTGGGCCGATCTGTCGCAGGCGCTGGATGCCGGCATGGCGGCCATCGAGCTGGCGACGGCTGCCTGATTCCAGCAGCGCCCGTTGTCGCCGGCGGGCGGTCGCGCTACCGTCATGGCAGGTTTCCGGAGTGTCCGTCATGTCCCAGCGCAAGATGCTTGTTCCCGTCGCCATCGCCACCCTGCTGCTGGCCGCCTGTGCCAGTGAGCCGGAACGCATGACCG
>JAGRJX010000194.1 GCA_020442545.1 Lysobacterales bacterium | reverse complement strand
ACCCCGCATACCGATCCGTCGCCCGGATCAATGCATCGGCATTGCCACGTTCGAAAGCGCTGTGGCCGGCGTCGGGGATGATGTTGAGCTCAGCTTCCGGCCAGGCGCGGTGCAGGTCCCAGGCGTTGGCGATGGGGCAGACGACGTCGTAGCGGCCGTGGACGATGGTGCCGGGAATGCCTTTGAGCTTGTGCGCGTCGCGCAGCAGCTGGTCGACCACCTCGAAGAAGCCGCCGTGGACGAAGTAGTGGCACTCGATGCGGGCGAAGGCCAGGGCGAAGTCGTCGCCCTTGTGCGATTCGATGAAGGCCGGATCCTGCAGCAGGAAGCTGGTGGAGGCTTCCCACACCGACCAGGCCTGCGCCGCGGCCAGGCGCGTGGCGCGGTCGTCGCTGGTCAGACGGCGGTAGTAGGCGCTCATCAGGTCGTGGCGTTCCACTTCGGGAATCGCGGCGAGATATTGCTCGAAGGCGTCGGGGAAAAGGCGTGAGGCGCCCTGCTGGTAGAACCACTCCAGTTCCCAGCGGCGCAGCATGAAGATGCCGCGCAGCACCAGCTCGGTGCAGCGATCGGGATGGGTTTCGGCGTAGGCCAGCGCCAGTGTCGAGCCCCAGCTACCACCAAACACCTGCCATTGGTCGATGCCGACGTGCTCGCGCAGGCGCTCGATGTCGGCGACCAGGTGCCAGGTGGTGTTGTCGGTGAGGTCGGCGTGCGGCGTGGAGCGACCGCTGCCGCGCTGGTCGAACAGGATGATCCGGTACTTTTCCGGGTTGTGGAACTGGCGCATCTTCGGGCTGCAGCCGCCGCCCGGTCCGCCGTGCAGCAGGACGACGGGCTTGCCTTCGGGATTGCCGCACTGCTCGTAATACAGCGTGTGGCGGTCGTCGACGGCAAGCTTGCCGGTGTCGTAGGGCTCGATGGCAGGATAGAGGTCGCGCATGGGGCTGGTTCCGTTTGGATTTCCCCAAAGTCTAGGGGACGCTCGATGTCGCGTCATGCGCAATGGCCTGACGAAGGCAGCCGCTTCGCCCAGCCGTCATCCTCCCGAAAGCGGGCATCCAGCTCTTGATGTCTGTTGTCCAGCCTGCGATTGCCTTGACTGACAAGAGCTGGATGTTCGACCTACGGCCGAATTGGAGCGTCCCCGCCTACGCGGGAATGACGGCAAACGGAGAGACGGGGGCTCGAACTGCTATTCTGCTCCGCCCTACCCCAACGTATGGCCCACACCATGCGCAACGAGCTGTCAGTCCGCCGATCCATGCCACTGAACTTCGCGCCAGCCCTGCTTCTGGTGCTGGCTTCGCTGCTGCTTTCCGCCTGTGGCAGTGGCCGGGCGGTGAAGCCGCGGGTGTTCGCGCCGTCGGCCAGCATCCAGGAACTGCGCCGCAGCGGCGGCAATGACTGGACGCTGACGCTGCGCCTGCAGAACTTCAGCAACGTGGGCATGCGCCTCAACCGCGTGGAAGCGCAGTTGACGATAGGCGGCGACGCTTCGATGCATCTGGAAGCCACGCCGGGCCTGACCGTGGCACCAAACAGCGCCGAGCCCTATCCGATCGGCTTCCAGCTCAACGCCGACGCCGCGCGCCACATCGCCGACGCGCTGTCGTCGGGACTCAGTGTCAACTACACGCTGAAGGGTCGCATCGACAGCAGCGAACCGAAGTCGCGCACCGATGATTTCGAGTTCGAAAGCAGCCTGACGCCAGTGCCGGGCCTCGTCGATACCCTTCGCTAAGCATTCTCCGCCTCACCCCAGGATCAACAGATGAACAGCTACAAAGCCCCACTGCGCGACCTGCGCTTCGCCCTTTTCGACGTGCTGGACGTGGAGCCGCTGTTCGCGCGCCTGCCCGGCTCGGAGCAAGCCAACCGCGAGCTGATCGACGCCGTGCTGGAGGAATCCGCGCGATTCAACGAGACGGTGCTGGCGCCACTGAACCAGACCGGCGACGCGGAAGGCTGCCACTACGATCCCGACAGCGGCAACGTGACCACGCCGAAGGGCTTCAAGGACGCCTACGACCAGTTCGTCGAAAACGGTTGGTCGGGCCTGACCGCGCCCGAGGATATGGGCGGCCAGTACCTGCCCGAAACCGTCGGCGTGGCGGTGAAGGAGATGATCGACGCCGCCAACCTGAGCTGGGGCACCTATCCACTGCTGTCGCACGGCGCCACCGAAGCGCTCAAGGCGCACGGCGAGGACTGGCAGCGCGAGGTTTTCCTGAAGCCGATCGTCGACGGTCGCTGGACCGGCACCATGTGCC
>JAGRJX010000193.1 GCA_020442545.1 Lysobacterales bacterium | reverse complement strand
TGGAGCAGTCTGGCAGCTCGTCGGGCTCATAACCCGAAGGTCGCAGGTTCAAATCCTGCCCCCGCTACCAACACCATCTTGGAAGGCTCCGGTGAAGGTCGCAGGTTCAAATCCTGCCCCCGCTACCAGTTTCGGAGACAGAAAGGCCTCCTTCGTGAGGCTTTTCTGCTTTCTGGACTGGGGCAACGTGAGGTTCGCGTTGCCCGCCCGGAACCTGGATGTACCGGACGGTTGTTCGAAAAAGGGGCCTCGTGCCCTTTTTTTATTGCCTTCGCCACTGCTGCCCGCGAAGCACGACCGCCAAGACGAACGACGAAACGGAATCAACGAAACACATGGCGAATCGCACCGACGGACTGATGGAGCTGCTGACCCCGGCTGTTGCCGAGCTGGGTTTGGAGTTGCTTGGCGTCGAATGGCATCCGGCGGCAGAGCATTCGCTGCTGCGCCTGTACATTGACCTGCCGCAGAGTGCCGAAGCGGCGCTGACGGAAGCTCCGCATGGCGTGACGGTCGATCATTGCGAAGCCGTCAGTCGCGAGGTCGAGGCGGTGCTCGACATCAACGATCCGATTCCAGGCCGCTACCAGCTGGAAGTTTCGTCGCCTGGCATCGACCGGCCGCTGTTCAGTGCCGAGCAGTTCGAACGCCACGTCGGCGAGACGGTCAAGCTGCAGCTGCGTCTGCCGATCGAAGGGCGCCGCCGCTTCCAGGGCCGTATCGAGCATGTCGATATCAACGAGCAGCGAATCGTTCTGGACGTGGATGAGGGTGAATTGATCCTTGCACACGACAGCATCGAGAAGGCGCGCATTGTTCCCGACCTGGTGGCGCTGGGTCTGGCGCCACAGCCGAAGCCCGGCAAGCGCAACAACAACTGAAGTACCGATTTTTCATCCCCACAGTCAATTGTATTCGGGCGCTGACCCCGCCCACCGGAGCCAAAAAGCATGAGCAAGGAACTCCTGATGGTCGTGGATGCCGTCGCCAACGAAAAGGGCGTGGATCGCGATGTGATCTTCGAGGCAATGGAGGCCGCGCTGGCTTCGGCTGCCAAGAAGCGCTATCCCGAGCAGGATGTGTCAGTCCGCGTCGCCATCGATCGCAAGGACGGCACCTACGAAACCTTCCGCCGCTGGGAAGTGGTGGCCGACGACGTGGTAATGGAATCGCCGGATCGCCAGCTGCGCCTGATGGACGCAGTGGACGAGAAGGAAGGCTCCGAAGTCGGTGACTACATCGAGGAGCAGATCGAGAACGCCGAATTCGGCCGCATTGCAGCCCAGGCCGCCAAGCAGGTGATCGTGCAGCGCGTCCGCGAAGCCGAGCGCGCGCAGGTGGTCGAGGCGTTCCAGGATCGCGTGGGCGAGCTGATCACCGGTGTTGTCAAGCGTGTGGAGCGCGGCAACATCTACGTCGATCTCGGCGGCAACGCCGAAGCCTTCATCCCCAAGGACAAGGCGATCCCGCGCGACGTGGTGCGCCCGGGTGACCGCATCCGCGGGTATCTGTTCGACGTGCGTTCCGAAGTTCGCGGTCCGCAGCTGTTCGTCAGCCGCGCCGCGCCGGAGTTCATGATCGAGCTGTTCCGCCTTGAGGTGCCGGAAGTCGGTCAGGGCCTGGTCGAGATCAAGGCCGCCGCCCGCGATCCGGGTGATCGCGCCAAGATAGCCGTCATTGCCCACGACACGCGCACCGACCCCATCGGCGCCTGCATCGGCATGCGAGGATCGCGCGTGCAGGCGGTGTCGAACGAGCTCAACGGCGAGCGCATCGACATTGTGTTGTGGTCGGACAACCCGGCACAGTTCGTGATCAACGCCATGGCGCCAGCGGAAGTGCAGTCGATCATCGTCGACGAGGACCGTCACTCGATGGACATCGCGGTGGCCGAGGACAAGCTGGCCCAGGCCATCGGCAAGGGCGGCCAGAACGTGCGTCTGGCCAGCAAGCTGTCCGGATGGCAGTTGAACGTGATGACCCACGACCAGATTCGCGAGAAGTCCGAAGCCGAACAGACGGCGGCGCAGCAGCTGTTTGTGGACAAGCTGGAAGTTGACGAGGAGATAGCCGGTATCCTGGTCAGCGAAGGCTTCTCGACGCTGGAGGAGATTGCCTACGTTCCGGCCGCTGAGCTGCTGGCCATCGAAGTGTTTGACGAAGACATCGTCGAAGAGCTTCGTGTCCGCGCCCGTGACGCGCTGCTCACCGAAGCGCTGGCGGTAGAGGAGGAACTGGAGGAACACAAGCCGGCCGAAGATCTGCTCCAGCTTCCCGGCATGGATGAGGTCACAGCTTATGCACTCGCCGCTCGCAGCGTGGTGACGCAGGAGGATCTGGCCGAGATGGCAGTCGACGAAATCATCGATATGGACGGCATGGACGAGGAGCGCGCCTCGGCGCTGATCATGGCGGCGCGCGCGCCGTGGTTCGAGGAGTAGTCGCGTTCCTGTTTCGCGCCAAGCACGCTTGGCGTCCACGCGATACACTTTCCGCCCTCCCGGGGGCCTGCAACACCCGAAAAGACGACGAATTTCATGGCAGAAACTACGGTACGAGCGCTGGCGAATCTGGTTGGGAAGCCCGTTGAGAAGCTGCTGGAGCAGCTTTCCGAAGCGGGCATGGCCTTTGACGGGCCCGATCAGGTGGTCAGCAGCAAGGACAAGGTCAAGCTGCTGGGCTTCCTGCGCCGCAATCACGGCAAGATGGAGAAGGTGGCGGACGACTCATCGCCGCGCCAGATCACCCTCAAGCGTCGCAAGGTGCAGGAGCTGACGGTCGCCTCGGGCAAGCAGAAGAACGTGGTCAACGTCGAGGTGCGGCAGAAGCGCACCTACGTCAAGCGCAGCGAGGTCGAGGTTTCCGACGATCCCGAGCGCGAAGAGGCGCAGCGCCTTCTCGATGAGTCGCGCCAGCGTCAGGAGGCCGAAGAGTCCGCACGCCGCGAGCTGGAAGAAAAGCGCGCCGCCGAGGAAGCCGAACGTCAGGCTGAAGAGGCGAAAGCCAAGGCCGAACGTGAGGCCGAAGCCAGGGCTCGCGAGGAAGAGCGCGCCGAGCAGGCGCGTTCGCGCGAGGAAGACAAGCAGGAGTCGCCGGCCCGCAAGGCGGTCCCGAAGGCAGTCGAACCGCCGGTGGAGCCGCGCGAAGCGCGGGGCACCGACAAGCCGCGACACAAGGACAGTCACGGCAAGGGGCGTGGTCACGACCGCGACCGCGGCCCCGGTCGCGGCCGCAGCCTCAAGGGCGAGCTGCACCTGTCTGACGCCGAGCGTGCGCGCCGCTCACGCGGCAAGCGGTCGCGTCGTCCCGAGCCCTCCCGCGGCGCCTCATCCGGCGGTCCGCATGGCTTCACCAAGCCGACCGCTGCCGTGGTGCGCGACGTGGCGATTGGCGAGACCATCATCGTGTCCGAACTCGCCCAGAAGATGGCGGTCAAGGGCGCGGACGTGGTCAAGGCACTGTTCAAGATGGGCGTGATGGCGACCATCAACCAGACCATCGATCACGATACCGCCGCGCTGGTGGTTGACGAACTGGGCCACAACGCGGTTCGTGCCGACGACACCGACAAGGCCGAGCAGCAGCTGGCCGCCAGCAGTGAAATGCCGGAGGGCAACGCGATCACGCGACCGCCGGTGGTAACCATCATGGGTCACGTCGACCACGGCAAGACATCGCTGCTGGACTGCATCCGCAGCTCCCGCGTGGCGACCGGCGAGGCCGGCGGGATCACCCAGCACATCGGTGCCTACCATGTCGAAACCGACAAGGGCGTGGTCAGCTTCCTGGATACGCCGGGCCATGCCGCGTTTACGGCGATGCGCGCCCGTGGCGCCAAGCTCACCGACATCGTGGTGCTGGTGGTGGCGGCTGACGATGGCGTCATGCCGCAGACCAAGGAAGCGGTGGAACACGCACGCGCCGCCGGTGTGCCGCTGATCGTCGCCGTCAACAAGATGGACAAGTCCGACGCCAATCCGGACAACGTCAAGCAGGGCCTTTCCGGACTTGAAGTGGTGCCGGAAGAGTGGGGCGGCGAGACGCCATTCGTCCCGGTATCGGCCAAGGCTGGTACCGGCATCGACGATCTGCTCGATGCCATCCTGCTGCAGGCCGAAGTGATGGAGCTGAAGGCGGTGCCGGAAGCGCGCGCCAGCGGCATGGTCATCGAGTCCAGCCTGGACAAGGGTCGCGGCCCGGTGGCAACCGTGCTGGTGCAGCAGGGCACGCTGAAGAAGGGCGACTTCATGGTCTGCGGCGTCGAATACGGCCGCGCTCGTGCGCTGTTCGACGAGAACGGCAAGCAGGCCGATAGTGCTGGCCCGTCGATCCCGGTGCAGGTGCTGGGTCTTTCCGGCGTGCCGGAAGCAGGCGACGAATTCGTGGTTGTGGCCGATGAGCGCCTGGCCCGCGAAGTCGCCCAACAGCGGCAGGACAAGCGCCGCGAGTCGCGCCTGGTGCAGAAACCGTCGCGCATGGAAGACATCATGGCGCTGATGGGTCAGGGCGCGGAGCAGCAGGTGCTGAACGTGCTGATCAAGGCCGACGTGCAGGGTTCTGTCGAAGCGCTGCGCGAGTCGCTGGTGGGCTTGAGCAACGACATGATCCGCATCAATGTGGTTGCGGCCGGTGTCGGTGGCATCACCGAGTCCGACGCCACGCTGGCATCGGCATCGAAGGCGGTGGTGATCGGCTTCAACGTCCGTGCCGACGCATCGGCGCGCAAGCTGATCGAGCGCGACGGCGTGGACCTGCGCTATTTCTCGATCATCTACGACGTGATCGACCAGGTGAAGCAGGTCGCGTCAGGCATGCTGGGTGTGGAAATCCGCGAGGAAATCATCGGCGTTGCCGAGGTTCGCGAAGTCTTCCGCAGCTCCAAGTTCGGCGCGGTTGCCGGTTCGATGGTGGTCGAGGGCGTGGTTCGCAGCAACAAGCCGATCCGCGTGCTGCGCGACAACGTGGTGATCTTCGAGGGCGAGCTGGAGTCGCTGCGCCGCTTCAAGGACAACGTTGACGAAGTGCGCATGGGCACCGAGTGCGGCATCGGCGTCAAGCAGTACAACGACGTCAAGCCGGGCGACCAGATCGAGTGTTTCGAGCGCATCGAGGTCCAGCGTTCGCTGTAATGGGGCGGTGAGTCGCGCGCCGTTGGCGCGCTGAAAGGGAGTGAGTCGGTTGCTTCGCAACCTGTCAGTAAGAGCAACTGCTTTGCCGCTCAAGACTGACTTCCTCACTCCTTACAGCTCCGCGAAGCGGGCGACTGACTGGTTCGGTTACGCTGCAAACTTGGCAATCAACAGAAGCTTGAAAGACCGCGTCGATGACCAAGCCATTTGCCCGTACTGATCGTGTCGCTGCCCAGCTCCGCCGTGAGTTGGGCAGCCTCGTTCACGAGTTCGTTCGTGATCACGGCGTGCCGTCGGTCAGCGTGTCGGATGTCGAGGTCAGTCGCGACCTGAGCCACGCCAAGGTGTATTTCACGGCGCTGGCCAGCGACCAGGCGAAGGCGGCGACCAGACAGTTGCGAGAACTGGCCCCGGAACTGCGTTTTCGTCTGGGACGGATGTTGCGCATGCGCCATGTACCGGAGCTGCATTTCCACTACGACGAGTCGATGGATCGCGGCGAGCACATCGATGCGCTGTTTGAAGAAATCGGCCCCATCCCGCCGGCTGAGCCTGAAGCCGGCGATGAATCAGAAAAAGGCGCATCCGACGACGATGACTGAGCGACGCTGGCGGCTTCGTCGCCATGACTCGCTGTTGCCAGACTGCTGACCTTTTGATGTCCCGACCGCGCCGCCCGCCTTCCCGAAACGTTCACGGCATTGTCCTGCTGGACAAGCCGATCGGGCTCAGCTCCAATCAGGCGTTGCAGCGCGTCAAGTGGCTGTTCAACGCGGCCAAGGCCGGCCACACCGGTAGCCTCGATCCGCTGGCCACCGGGCTGCTGCCGATCTGCCTTGGCGAGGCCACCAAGATCGCCGGTCTCCTGCTCGGTTCGGAAAAGGCCTATCGCACCACGGCGCGCCTCGGCGTCACCACCGATACCGACGACGCCGATGGCGAAGTCCTTCGTGAACGGCCGCTTCCCGAACTCGATGAACCCACGGTCCGCGAAGCACTGAAGCCGCTGATTGGCCGTATCCAGCAGCGACCGCCCATCTACTCGGCGCTCAAGCAGGGCGGCGAGGCGCTTTACCGCAAGGCGAGGCGGGGCGAAGTCATCGAGGTGCCGACGCGCGAAGTCCAGGTGCGTCGCATCGACCTGCTGCGTCTGGACGGAAACCAGCTGGAGCTGCAGGTCGAATGCGGGTCCGGCACCTACATCCGCAGTCTGGTGCGTGATCTGGGCGAATCGCTGGGTTGCGGTGCCCACGTCAGCGTGCTCCGCCGCCTGTGGGTGTCGCCGTTCAGCCATCCGGAAATGTGGACGCTGGAGCAGCTGGGCCAACTGGCCAAGCGGGGCGAAAAAGCGCTGGATGGCTGCATCCTGCCAATCAGCGAGGGGCTTCGCGGCTTTCCAGCGTTGTCCCTGGATGCCGAGCAGGCGCGGCGGTTGGGTCACGGCCAGGCGTTGCGGGGCGACTGGGCGGATGGCTTGAGCGTGGCCGAAGGTCCGGATGGCGTGCTGCTGGGGCTGGTGGAAGTGGCAGAAGGCCAGCTCCGCGCCCGTCGTCTGTTCAGCTGGGCGGCCGCGGGCAGTGTCTGATTGCAGACCGGTTCACGCTTGCCGGCGGGCCATCATGTTGAAACAGCTTGATCCGTGGTCATGCGCCCCGCTAAAATAAGCGGCTGATTTGCCGGACTTCCAGTCCAAACCCCTTCAACCGGCGGGCCAGGCGGTGCGTCCGAAATCCTTCGGCGCGTCTGCAGGCTTCGCATCATCGAGAGACCAACATGTCCCTTTCCCCAGCAGAAACCAGCAAAGTCATCGAAGAGTACAAGCGCGCCCCGAACGACACCGGTTCCCCGGAGGTCCAGATCGCGCTGCTCACCACCCGCATCAACCAGCTCACCGAGCACTTCAAGGCGCACAAGCAGGATCACCACTCCCGCCGTGGCCTGTTGATGCTGGTCAACCAGCGCCGTCGTCTGCTGGCCTACCTCAAGGGCAAGGACGTCGAGCGTTACAAGACGTTGATCGGGCGCCTCGGCCTCCGCCGCTAAACCCGAAATCCCACACGGCGCAGCAATGCGCCGTGTGCATTTCTGGCGCAGAAAAGCACTGGTATAGAGAACATCTGAGTCAGAAAACTTGCGGCTTCCGGAATGGTCCGGGCCGATACAAATCAGGCAATGGCCGGGTGGCCATGCCCAAAAGCGATACAGGACAGAGGAAAACATCGTGGCGAAAGTAACCAAGACCTTCCAGTACGGGAACCACCAGGTCACGCTGGAAACGGGCGAAATCGCCCGCCAGGCGACTGGCTCGGTCATCGTGAAGGTGGACGACACCGTGCTGCTGGTCACCGCAGTTGGCACCAAGTCACCGCGCGAAGGCATCGACTTCTTCCCGCTCACCGTCGACTACCAGGAAAAGTTCTACGCTGGTGGCCGCATCCCGGGTGGCTTCTTCAAGCGTGAAGGCCG
>JAGRJX010000192.1 GCA_020442545.1 Lysobacterales bacterium | reverse complement strand
GTTCTTCCGCATCTTCGTGCCGTCGCTGGTCAACTGGCTGGTGCCGGCAGCCCTGATGGCGATGGCCTTGCCGAAAGGCAAGCCGGAATCGGGCGTGGACGATGCCGACGTCAAAATCGGCGGGTTTGTGATCTGCGCACTTTTCGGCCTCACCATCGCGATCACCGTGACCGCCAAGCAGTTCCTGCACATGCCGCCGGTATTCGGGATGATGGCCGGCCTCGGCCTGCTCAAGCTCTACGCGTTCCGGATTGCCCGCCGCGAACTGGCCTACCTGGAGCCGGAATCACGCGCCGACTTCCACGGTTTCAGCATCTTCAACATCATCGCCCGGGCCGAGTGGGACACCCTGTTGTTCTTCTACGGCGTGCTGCTCTCGGTAGGCGGCCTTGCCACGCTGGGTTATCTGGAGCTGGCCTCGGCCGACCTCTACGGCCAGCTCGGCCCGACCTGGGCAAACGTGACCATGGGCACGCTGTCGGCCATCGTCGACAACATCCCGATCATGTACGCGGTGCTGCAGATGAGCCCGGCCATGGACCACGGGCAGTGGCTGCTGATCACCCTGACCGCCGGCGTCGGCGGCAGCCTGCTGTCGGTGGGCTCCGCCGCCGGCGTGGCGCTGATGGGCGCGTCGAAAGGCCAATACACCTTCTTCAGCCACCTGCGCTGGACCTGGGCGATTGCGCTGGGCTACATCGCCAGCATTCTGGTGCATCTGTGGTGGAACGCGCATCACTTCGGCGCATGAGCGGCGGCCCCGGCCCTGCTGACCGCGCGTATGGCATAGTGACGCGCCATTCCGCGCGGCGCTCCTGCGTCGCGCCCGCCACGGAGACGTTCACTGGCCTGCAAGCGGCCGGTAGCCCATGATTTTCCAAGCCCTGATCGTCCTGCTGCTGATCCTGCTCAACGGCTTCTTCGCGCTGTCGGAGATGGCCGTGGTCACGGCGCGACCCGCACGCCTGAAAGCGATGGCCGAGGTTCGTCCCGGCGCACGACGGGCGCTGGAGTTGAGCCTGCATCCGGAGCGCTTCCTGTCCACGGTGCAGATCGGCATCACCCTGATCCCGATCCTGACCGGCGTGTTCGGCGGCAGCGCATTCGGCGAACAGGTCGCCCGCTGGGTTGCCCAGCACACCGAATTCGACCCCAAGATGTCGCTGGCCATCGGCATGACGGTCAGCGTTGGTGGCATCACCTTCGCCACCATCCTGCTGGGCGAACTGCTGCCCAAGCGTATTGCGCTGCTGGCGCCCGAGGCCATCGCCTCGGCGGTATCGCTGCCAATGGGCATCCTGGCGCGCGTCACCGCGCCGGCCGTCTGGGCCCTGGCCGCTTCAACCCGTCTGCTGATGCGGCTTCTGGGCCTGCGTCGCGGCTCGGACCAGCATGTCTCGGAAGAAGAAATCCGCCTGCTGGTCGCGGAAAGCCACGAGCAGGGCGTGATCGACGACGACGAACGCAACATGATGAACCGCGTCCTGCGCCTTGGCGACCGCACTGCAGAAAGCCTGATGACGCCACGCACCCGCATCACCTGGCTGGACGCCGAAGCGCCGGTCGAGGACAACCTGCAGGTGATGCGCGAGACACCGTACTCGCGCTATCCGGTGTACCGCGGCAGCGACCAGGAAGTGCTCGGCGTGCTCGAGGCAAAGGCGCTGGCCGGCCGTCTCGGCAAGCAGATCCCCGATCTGTTCGCGGTGATGAAGCCACCGCTGTTCGTCTCCGAATCCACGCGCGCCATGGCGCTGCTGGAGATATTTCGCGACGAAGTGCAGACGCTGGCGCTGGTGGTTGACGAATACGGCGACATCCAGGGCCTGGTCACCGTCAACGACCTCCTCGGCGCGGTGATCGGCCGCCTGCAGCATGCGCGCGAGCACGGCGAAGAAGCGCAGGTGGTGAATCGTCCCGACGGCAGCTACCTGCTCGATGGCGGCGTCTCCACCGATGATCTGCAGGAGCTGCTGAACCTCAGCAACCCGCCCGAAGACGAGGAGCACGACTACAACACCGTCGCCGGCCTCGTCATTGCGCACTTCGGGCGGATTCCCAACACCGGCGAGTCGCTGGACTGGGCCGGCTGGCGTTTCGAGGTGGTCGATCTGGACGGCGCACGCATCGACAAGCTGCTGGTGTCGCCGGTCGCTGCAGCAGACGATCCCGACGCACGGGGCTCGAATGATCCTTCGGCCTGAGCCGGAACGCTCACCATCGGCTCCGGACGCCGATGACCCCGATCCCGCTGGCTCGAACCGCCGGGTCAGCGAGCTGCTCGCCGAACTGGCCGAAGAGGCATCAATCCAGCCACTGCACTACCGTCACCTCATCGACCGCTTCGGACGGCGTGGCTTTGGCGTGCTGCTGCTGCTCGTCACCCTGCCCACCTTCCTGCCGCTGCCGGTCGGCGCCATCACCGGCCCGCTGTGTGCGCTGATCGGCCTGCAGATGCTGCTGATGCGGCCGCACCCCTGGCTGCCGGCCCGTCTCCGTCGTCGGCCGCTGGACGGCAAGCGCCTGACGCAGTTCCTGGACAGGCGCGGCGAATGGCTGCGTCGCCTGGAACGCCTGGCCCATCCACGTTGGCCGGTCTTCACCCGCAACCGCCTCGCTCAGGCAATCAGCGGCCTGCTGATTGCCGCCAACGGCCTGTTACTCTCCCTGCCGATCCCGTTCACCAACTACCCGTTCGGACTGCTGCTCCTGCTGTTCTGCCTGGCACTGCTGGAACGGGACGGTGTGCTTGCCCTGCTCGCCTGGCTGCTCGGAACCGCCACGGTGGTCGCCTTCGTCCTGCTTTCCGGAGAACTCATCGGCAGCCTGCGCGCCCTGATTTGACCGGCGCACACCAGCAGGAACTGACGCAAAAGGTCAGGTGCTGGCGTTTTTTGTGACAATCCTCCACAATTTCTGCCGATGAGCGGTGCTAAGCTCGGTGCCGATGGCAAATTGCGTCGCTTCAATCGTCGCAAAATGTGAACCTGATCACAGGTTCTGGAAAACAGGGAAGACAGCGCGGGCGCGGCCAACCGCTCCCGGGCACACCGGAGGAAGTGCAAGAATGCGATTCATCACCCGCTTCTACGAAATGACCCGCCCGCTGGCGCTGATGCGACAGACGCGCGAAGTGGCGCAGATCATCTACGGCATGCCGCGCCTGCAGCAACGCGAACTGGCGACGCTGGCGCAGCAGGAGATCGACATTGCCGCCGAGCAGCCGGTGCCGCACCTGCACGGCAGCAAGAGTGTCTCCGAGGATCGCCCATGGGGTGACGCCGCCGAGCTGGCCCTGTCGCGTGCGCGCTCCAATGTCGCGCAGCTGCGCAACCGCGGTCTGGCACTGTGGCTGGCCACGGTCTTCCACGAAACACGGGATGCGCCTCAGTCAAGCATGCAGTCGGTGCACCGTGAAGTGCTCGGCTTCCTCGGCCTGCTCAAGGGCACCTACGGCAAGAGGGACACCAGCAGCAACGTTTTTAGTGATCGGGTGGCCTGACCACAACCGGGCACCACCCGAAAACCCGCAATGGCTTTTGCTCGCGCCGCGGAATCCGCGGCGCTTTTTTTTGGTTCTTCACCCATGTCC
>JAGRJX010000191.1 GCA_020442545.1 Lysobacterales bacterium | reverse complement strand
CCGACCGTGCCGGGCGTGCTGATCCTCGATCATGTCATCGCCTGTGTGCTGGATGCTGCGGACGACCAGGAGCGCGTTGCCGGCTTGCCGCAGGTGAAGTTCCTGATGCCACTGCAGCCGGAGCAGGAGGCGCGTATCGAATGGAACCGTGACGGCATGCGCGTGCGCTTCAGGGTGCTGGATGCCGACGCCAGGCTGCTGGCCAGCGGCGAACTGAAGGTCAACGCGGCATGAGCGCAAACTGGAAGGAGCGCCCGGAAGGTGGCGGCCGCTTCGCCATCTGGCTGATCCGCAGCATCGCGCAGTACGGCGGTCGCTTCGTCAGCCGCCTGCTGCTGTATCCGATCACCCTGTATTTCCTGATCGTGCGCGGTCCCGAGCGCCGCGCTTCGCGCGACTATCTCGGTCGTGTGCTGGATCGCCCGGCTTCGCTGTGGGAGGTGGCGCGTCACATCCACAGTTTCGCATCGACCATCCTCGACCGGGTGTTCCTGCTCTCCGGCCAGTTCCGCCACTTCGACATCAACGTGCACGGCCTCGACATGCTGCATGAGCAGATGGACAAGGGTCGCGGCGTGCTGCTGTTCGGCTCGCACCACGGCAGCTTCGAGTCGCTGCGCGTGCTGTCCCGCGAGCGGCCCGATGCGCTGCTCCGGGTGGTGATGGATCGCCAGCAGAACCAGGCGATCACCCAGCTGCTGGAAGCGCTGAGCCCGGAGATTGCCGCCACCGTGATCGACGCCGGACAGGACGGCAGCGCGATCACCCTGGCGATCAACGACGCCATGCAGCAGAACGCACTGGTCGGCCTGTTGGTGGACCGTGCGCGACCTGGCGAGTCGCAGCAGCGCGTGCCGTTCCTTGGCGCGGAGGCGCCGATCCCGAACGCACCGTTCCTGATTGCCGCAGCACTCAAGGCGCCGGTGGTGCTGTGCTTCGGCCTGTATCGCGGCGGCTGCCGGTACGACCTGCATTTCGAGCTGTTTGCCGATACCGTGGCGATTCGGCGCGCGCGGCGCTATCAGCAGCTGGCAGAACTGCAGGCACGCTATGCCGCACGTCTGGAACACTATGTCCGGCTTGCACCCTTCAACTGGTTCAATTTCTATGACTTCTGGCAAAGCGATGAAGCGGCTTCTCCTGGCAGCGCTGCCGCTGCTGGCCTGCACAACGCCAGCGACCGGCGCTGATGCCGGTTCACCGGACCCGGTCCGGCTGCTGGCGGGCATCGCGCAGCCGGCACCCGCTGCGACGGTCTTCTTCGAGCGCCGCGTATCGCCGCTGCTCACCGAGCCGCTGTTGCTGCGTGGCGAGCTGCAGCAGCCACGCAAGGGCAGCCTGATCAAGGCCGTCGGGTGGCCTTACGTCGAGCGCATGAGCATTGTCGACGGCAAGGTCAGCGTGGAACGTGATGGCGAGCGCACGCGCCACTTTTCGCTGAAGCGCGCGCCGGAGCTGGTGGCGATCAATGCCGGCTTCGAGGCCATGCTTGACGGCGACGTCAGCGGCCTGCGGGAGCGCTTCGAGCTGGCCACGCAAGGCGACAGCAGCCACTGGCGGATCGACCTGTCACCGCGCAGCCCACGGCTGGCGAAGAAGATCGAGGCGATGACGCTGATCGGCGGCAATGGCGAATTGCGCTGCGTGGACCTCGTTCAACAAGGTGGCGAACGCAGCCGCATGTGGCTGGGCGACGTCGCCGAAGCCGCCGCCAACGCAAGCGACGAAGCCACGCGTGATGCGCTCTGCGAAACTGCATCCCTCACGAATGACTGAAGCAGGCAACCACATCGTGTCGCCGGCGCGACGCGCGACGCTGGCCCTGCTCTGGGCGCTGGCGCTGCTGCTGTTCGCTGGCTGGGCCGCGGACACGTTGAAGGTCAGCGGCGATCTGCGCCTGTTCATGCCGGCGCCACGCACGGCGGAGCAACGCCTGTTGCTGCAACAGCTGGGCGAAGGGCCGGGCTCGCGACTGCTGCTGATTGCGCTGTCCGGCGCAGAACCCGAACAACTGGCGGAGCGTTCACGCGAATTGCGGGAAACACTCACTGCCAACCCGCATTTCGTGTTCGTCGGCAACGGCGAGGACGAGCTGGACAGCATTCCCGACACGCTGCGCGAGTACCGCTACCTGCTGTCACCGGGACCGACCGAAGGCAGCCTGTCCGACCATGGACTGCGCGATGCGCTGCAGTCACGCCTGCGCGACCTGGCGTCCCCCGCCGCCGGCATGATCGCGCCGCTGATGACCAGCGACCCGACGCTGGAGACGCTGCGCGTGCTCGAGAGCTGGGCGCCACCCAGGGAACCGGCACGATTCGACGGTCTGTGGTTCTCATCAAGGCAGACCGAAGCGCTGCTGATCGCCGAGACCCGCGCGGCCGGCTTCGATCCGCAGGGACAGCAGGCGGCGCTGCAGGCGATTCGCGATGCCCACGCGGCCTTGCCCGGCGCGGCTCCCGGCGATCTGGAAATCAGCGGACCCGGCGCGTTTTCCGAACGCATGGCGGCACGCACCGGAGGCGAAGCCGGCGTGCTCGGCAGCATCGCCGGGCTGGGATTGCTGCTTCTGTTGACGGTCGCCTACCGCAGCCTGTCGCTGCCACTGCTCGGCGCCCTGCCGCTGGCCAGCGGTGCCATCGCCGGTCTGGTCGCCTGCACCGCGCTGTTCGGCGAAGTGCACGGCATTACCCTGGCCTTCGGCTTCACCCTGCTCGGCGTGGCCCAGGATTACCCCGTGCATCTGTTCAGCCATCGCCGCCCCGGCGAAGCCGCCATCGACACCGCGCGCGGCATCTGGCCGACGCTGGCCGCCGGTGCCGGTTCCAGCTGCCTGGCTTATCTCGTGTTCCTGTTTGCCGGCGTCGACGGCCTGCGTCAGCTCGCGGTATTCACTGTCGCTGGCCTGAGTGTCGCGGCGTTGGGCACCCGCTACCTGCTGCCGCCACTGTTGCCGGTATCGCGTGCGGACCTGGCTGACGTCCGGCCTCCGCGCTGGGTTCAGCGGATGCTGCTGAGCCGCCATCTGCCGCGCTGGACCAGCGTGGCGATCGCCTTCTTCTGCGTGATGATGATGCTGGGACCGCAGCCCTGGTGGCAGGATGATCTCGCGTCGCTGACGCCGGTACCGAAACATTTGCTCGACCGCGACCGCGAACTCCGCAGCGAACTGGCCGCGCCGGACGTGCGCTGGCTGCTGGTGCAGCAAGGCGACGACATCGACGACGTGCTGACCAGCAGCGGGGGACTTCTTCCCGGACTCGAGCGGCTGGCCGACGAAGGTGTGATCGACAGCTATGACCTGGCCGCGCGTTACCTGCCGTCCGCCGCGATCCAGCAGGCCCGCCAGCTGGCGCTGCCGGACGCCGACACGCTGCGCCGATCCCTCGCCGCCGCGCAGGACGGGCTGCCGTTCAAGGCAGGCGCGTTTGCCGGCTTTCTGGATGCGGTCGCACGCGCGCGCAGCCTGCCACCGCTGGCGCCGGCCGATCTCGCCGACACACCGCTGGCGTTGCGCATTGACGGGCTGCTGCATGCCTCCAGCGGCGTTGACGATCCCGCACTGGCGCTGGTCACGCTCGGCGGCGTGCATGATCCGGCAGCACTGGCTGCCTTCGCCGCGCAGCATGATGGCCTGTCGCTGATGGACCTCAAGGCGACGGCGGAATCGCTGGCTTCGGCCTGGCGCGGTCGCGTGCTGGCGATGATGGGCATCGCCGCGCTGCTGTTGGCGGTCGGCGTGACGCTGGCGCTGCGGTCGCTCCGCCGCGCCGGTCGCGTGCTGTTGCCGGTGGCGCTGGGCACGGCACTGATCGTCGCCCTGCTGCACGCGGCCGGCGTCGCCTTCAACCTGTTCCACCTGGTGTCGATGGTGCTGGCGGCCGGCCTCGGGATGGATTACGCGCTGTTCTTCGAGCGCGCCGAAACCGATGCCGCCGAGCAGCGACGAACCCTGCATTCGCTGATGGTCTGCGCCGCCTCCACGCTGCTGGTGTTCAGCCTGCTGGGCAGTTCGGCGATCCCGGTACTGCGCGCCATCGGCAGCACCGTGGCGCTGGGCGTGGTGCTGCATTTCCTGCTGGCCGCGCTATTGGCGGCGCGACCGGCGCTGCCGGAGACCGCACCCGATGCGTGAAGCAAAGATCGACCGCGAAACGCTGATGGCGCTGATCCCGCACCAGGGCGACATGTGTCTGCTGGACGAGGTTGTCGAATGGACCGCGCAGCGCATCCACGCGCGAACCTGGACGCATCAGCGCGAGAACAACCCGCTGCGCCGTGACGGGCAGCTGTCCGCCGTGCATCTGTGCGAGTACGGCGCTCAGGCCATGGCGGTCCACGGTGGCCTGCTGGCGCGTGACGAAGGCAGACAGGCACGACCCGGCATGCTGGTGTCGCTGCGCGGCGTCGAGCTCGATGTCGACCGCATCGACGACCTGCCGGTGGCGCTGGACGTGCGCGCCACGGTGCTGCTCAACAGCGAGACCGGCTGGCAGTATGAGTTCCGCATCGAACATGCCGGCCGCAAGCTGGCCAGCGGTCGCGCCGCGGTGATGCTGCA
>JAGRJX010000190.1 GCA_020442545.1 Lysobacterales bacterium | reverse complement strand
ATTTACGAGGAAAGCTGCCCCCTCGACATGCATCAAGTGACTTCACGACCCCCGTCGAAGCCGATCGCCCCCTTGAAGGGTGCCGTGCATGGTTCGTTGGAACTTGCCATGCTCGGCGGGTTGCTACGCTAACACAGATGGTGTTGGTTTCAGCCGCTTTCAATGCGGCTGACGGTGTTTGATGCCTGCCGTTCAGCCGGCCTTGTTGTGGCTGCGCATGATGCGCTGCTTGTCGCGCTGCCAATCGCGTTCCTTGGCGGCGGCGCGCTTGTCGTGCGCCTGCTTGCCCTTGGCCAGCGCGACCTCGACCTTGACCCGGTTGTTCTTCCAGTACATCGCGGTGGGCACCACGGTGTAGCCATCGCGCTCCACGGCACCGATCAGCTTGTCGATCTCGCGACGGTGCAGCAGCAGCTTGCGCGTGCGCCGGTCCACGGTCTTCACGTGGGTGGAAGCTGAGAGCAGGGGCGTGATCTGCGCACCGATCAGGAAGATCTCACCGTGCTGCATCAGCGCATAGCTGTCAGCGAAGGCGATGCGACCGGCGCGCAGTGCCTTGACCTCCCAGCCCTCCAGCGCGATACCGGCCTCGAAGCGCTCCAGCAGGGAGTACTCGTGGCGGGCGCGCTTGTTCAGGGCGATGGTCGATCCGCTATCCTTGTTGTCCTTCTTGCCTTTCTTGGCCATCGTTTCGATTCCGTTACAGCAGGCGATTGTCGCCGATCCCGTCCGGGCTCGCGAGTCGCAACAACCGGTAGCCCGTGTGACCCAAATCCAGCGACAGGCGATTGTTCGCCGTTCCGCCAGCTTTCTCTACGACCTGGTCAATGATGTCCGGTCGTATCCCGACCGTTTCAACTGGTGCGAGGCGTCGACCGTGCTCGACGAAAGCGAATCCGGCATGGACGCCGAACTGAAGCTGCGCCTCGGCGCCCTGAAAACCGCATTCACCACCCGTAACCGGTTGTTTCCGCACGAACGCATCGAGCTGAACCTGCTGGCCGGGCCATTCCGCAAGCTGCGCGGCGAGTGGCGCTTCGTGCCGCTGGCTGAGCAGGCCTGCCGGGTCGAGCTGCAGCTGGACTTCGACCTGGCCGGAACGCTGGTCGGCTCGGCGCTGGCGATTGGCTTTACCGGCCTGGCGGATCGGCTGGTTGACGACTTCTGTCGCGAGGCGATGCGTTTGCAGGAGGCTGCACGTGTCTGAAGCGTCAACGCCGGCAGCGACGATCCGCGTCAGTGTGGTCTACGCGCTGGTGGATCGCAGCTGGCAACGCTCGGTTGAAGTGCTGGCCGGGTCAAGCGTGATCGACGCGATCAGCACCAGTGGCCTGCGTGAGGCCGTACCGGATCTGGCCTACGCGCCGGATCGGCTGGCCGTATTCGGCAAGTCGGTGAAGGAGGACACGCCACTGCGCGACGGCGACCGCATCGAAATCCTGCGACCGCTACTCTGTGACCCGAAGGAAGTGCGCCGGCAGATGGCGGAACGCCAGCGGGAGGCCAAGGAAACCGGTGCGGGTTAGCGACCCTTGTCCTTCTCGCGCGGCAAATTGCCGTAGCGGCCCAGTTCGCGGGCCAGCTCGCCCGGTTCGTCCTTGAAGTAGTCGCCGTCGATGGTTGCCAGCGAATCGCCGTCGAAGGTAAGCGTCAGCGTCTTCACGTCCGTCTTGCCACCGTCGCGCTTGAAGCTGGCGCTGTAATCCCAGCGATCCTGGTGGAACGGGTCCCTGATGGTTGGCGTGCCCAGCAGCAGCGATACCTGGCGCTTGGTCAGGCCGGGCTTGAGCTGTTCCACCTTGGCCGGCTCCAGCAGGTTGCCCTGGTACACCGGCACCTTGTAGATCAGGCCGCAACCGACAACGGTCGAGGCGAGCAGGGCGGCGGTAGTCAGTTTGAGTGCCGGCTTGATGGCGAGTTTCGGCAGATGCGGCATGTGTTGGAAACGTCCGTCGGGCAAAGGGCGGATGATACACTA
>JAGRJX010000189.1 GCA_020442545.1 Lysobacterales bacterium | reverse complement strand
TCGAATCGCTGCCGTTCCTCGAGGCCATCCGCCAGATTCGCACCGAACGCGGGCCGGACAAGGCCATGTTCATGCACCTGACCCTGGTGCCGTGGATTGCCGCCGCCGGCGAGCTGAAGACCAAGCCNNGCCCACCCAGCACTCGGTGAAGGAGCTGCGCTCCATCGGTATCCAGGCCGATATCCTGGTCTGCCGCAGCGAGCAGCCGATTCCGGCTTCCGAGCGGCGCAAGATCGCCCTGTTCACCAACGTGCCGGAAAAGGCCGTCATTTCGGCGGTGGACCTGGACAACATCTACAAGATCCCGATGTGGCTGCACGAGCAGGGCCTCGACCAGCTGGTCGTGGACCAGCTCGCCATCGATGCGCCGGTGGGCGAGGCCGATCTGTCCGAGTGGCGCGAAGTGGTGGACGCCTGCGATCACCCGGCGGGCGAGGTCACCATTGCCATTGTCGGCAAGTACGTGGATCACGCCGATGCCTACAAATCGATCGCCGAAGCACTGAAGCACGGTGGTCTCAAGCAGCGGCTGCGCGTGCGACTTCGCTGGATCGAAAGCGAGCGGATCGAGCTCGACCTGATCGACGGTCGGGGCACCGCCGCGCTGGAAGGCGTGGACGGGATCCTGGTGCCGGGCGGCTTCGGTGATCGCGGTTTCGAGGGCAAGGTGAAGGCGGTGGGCTTTGCGCGCGAGCGACGGATTCCGTATTTCGGCATCTGCTACGGCATGCAGGCCGCCGTGGTGGATTTCGCCCGCAACGTGGCGGGCTTGAAGCAGGCCAACAGCACCGAAAACGACCGCCAGTGCCCTGAGCCGGTTATCGGCCTGATCACCGAATGGCGTACCTCCAGCGGTGACATCGAGCGTCGCAGCGCCGGGTCCGATCTCGGCGGCACCATGCGTCTTGGCGCGCAGCAGTGTCGCCTGAAGGCCGGCACGCGTTCGCGCGAGCTGTACGGCAGCGACGTGATCACCGAACGCCATCGCCACCGCTACGAGTTCAACAACCACTACCGGCAGCAGCTGAAGGACGCCGGTCTGGTCATTGCGGGCAAGTCGATGGACGACCTGCTGGTCGAGATCGTCGAGCTGCGCGACCACCCGTGGTTTGTCGCCTGCCAGTTCCATCCGGAATTCACCTCGACGCCGCGTGACGGCCATCCGCTGTTCGTCGGCTTCGTGAAGGCGGCGCGTGAGCATGCCCTCGAAAACCATAACCGCGTGCAGGACATCGGCAGCGGCAAGGCCGGAGGAGCGGCAGCATGAAGCTCTGTGGATTCGAGGTTGGCGCCGACCAGCCGCTGTTCCTGATCGCCGGACCCTGCGTCATCGAATCCCTGCAGCTGCAGATGGACACGGCGGGCAGGCTCAAGGAGATCACCGATCGCCTCGGTATTCCCTTCATCTTTAAGTCCAGCTTCGACAAGGCCAACCGCACCTCGGGCAGCAGCTTCCGCGGTCCCGGCATGGAGGAAGGGCTGAAGGTGCTGGCCGAGGTGAAGCGCCAGCTCGGCGTGCCGGTGCTGACCGACGTACACGAATACACGCCGATGGACGAAGTGGCGTCGGTCGTCGATGTGCTGCAGACGCCGGCCTTCCTGTGCCGGCAGACCGACTTCATCCAGAAGGTCGCTTCGGCTGGCCGACCGGTGAACATCAAGAAGGGCCAGTTCCTGTCGCCCTGGGAAATGAAGCACGTCGCCGACAAGGCGCTGGCTACCGGCAACAGCGACATCATGCTCTGCGAGCGCGGCGCCAGCTTTGGCTACAACAACCTGGTCAGCGACATGCGCAGCCTCGCCGTGATGCGCGAAACCGGCTGCCCGGTAGTGTTCGACGCGACGCATAGCGTGCAGCAGCCCGGCGGCCTCGGCGGCAGGTCCGGCGGCCAGCGTGAGTTCGTTCCCGTACTGGCCCGTGCAGCCGTCGCCGTCGGCGTCGCCGGCGTGTTCATGGAAACCCACCCCGACCCGGACAAAGCCCTCTCCGACGGCCCCAACGCCTGGCCGCTCGGCCAGATGGAAGCGCTGCTGGAGACGCTGGTGGCGCTGGACCGGGTGAGCAAGGCATGAGTGCGATTTGTAGTCTGTTCCATTCGATCGAACTCGGAATCCTGTCCTACATGCAGGCCTGAAGTGAGGGCCACTACCTACTTTCCGGCCGTCGATGCCTTGCGTGGTTTTGCCGCGCTGAGCGTGGTGGCCTATCACTTGGTAGCTTTGGCAGCATTGCCGATTCCGACGTGGTATCCGCTGGCCTGGTTCCGCGTCGGATCTTTCGGAGTGGACCTGTTTTTTGGGATTAGTGGAGCAGTGATCCTTATGTCCCTGCAAACGTTGGCAGGTCGTGATGGGAAATCGTGGCGATTGGATTTCGCGTTGCGGCGGGTCGCGAGAATCATGCCGCTCTATCTGCTGACTGGCGCGGTTTTCATCTTGCTATTGAAGCCTGAAATGCCGACCCAGTCCGATTGGTGGATGCAGGTATTTACCCATCTACTCTTCATTCACAACTTCTGGCCAGATACACATGGCAGCATCGACGGTGTGAACTGGACACTGGCGGTGGAAATACAGTTCTATGCCACCGCACTCCTGCTGGGCGTCTTCCTGTTACGCTGCTCGACTTGGCGAATTGCCCTGATCGCGCTGGCACTGGGTTCGCTATGGAGAGTCGGCTGCTGGTTCTTTCTGGTATACCCCCATCCCAGCCGTCCGGAATTGATGTTCCACGCAACGACGCAGTTGCCAGGACTCGCGGAAGAGTTTGCCGCTGGAATGATCGCCGCGCGTTGGCGAATGGCCGTCGCTGACGAGGGGCGGCAACCCAGCGTTTGCACAGTGGTGTTATTGGGCGTCGGAGCTCTCGCCGGTTGGATAGCCGCACTCTGGTGGACCAGCGAAATGGGCGCGGCTTTCTGGACTGGCCCGTTGGCGCTGCTCAGCATACGTCCGCTCATCGCCCTCGCTGTCGGCTTGACGGTGGCATGGGCGTTGGCGGTCCCGAAACGACGATTCGAGGGCGTGATCGTCAAGGGCCTTGGTGACTGGAGTTATGGCATTTATCTATGGCACTTGATAGCTCTATTGGCTCTTCAGCGCTGGACCGATCTCGGTTCGCCATGGGTCTTCGCCGTGTTGGTTCTTGGTCTGACCCTGTCGCTGTCCTGGCTTGGTTTCAAGCTGTTGGAGCGCCCGATCATGCGTTGGGCGCGCAGGCGCATGGCCTGAAGTTTCGCCAGGCATTGCTGTTGCACGACGACGTAGGATGTCACCAGGTGGCACTGAGTGTTGGCATCAGCAGGTTGCGAAGATCGTCGGGCGAGTTCCAGTGAAAGCCGCAGACGTATCTGCCCAATGCCCAGCGATCTGAGGTGGGCGTGATCGGTTTCGGCTCAGTGGTGAAAGCGGCGCGTAGGCCGTGCTGGTGCTGGAAGCTGGGCAGATATTCGCGCTGGAGGTAGTCGTTGCTGTCGCCGTAGGGGTAGGCGAACAGCGTGCTGCGCCAGGGTGCACAGTGGCGGTTGAGGTAGTCGCTGGCCTGATGAATCTGTCTATCGGCACGCTCAAAGTTGTCGATGACGCTGAAACTCCCGGGCACCGTATTTGGCGCGACGCGCTGGGACACCGCTTCGTGGTTGTGATCCCAGCTGTGGTTCTCGATGCGCAGCAGGCTGTCGGTTGCGGCCTGCGGCCACCAACTGTCGTCCCACCAGCCCTTGTCGATCAGCGACAGGCGATCCAGATCGGCGCGCGCCTGTGGCGAGGCAATGACGAAGCTCGACATCCCGGCGGCAATGCCGGTATCGCGGTGATGGTCGTGGAGGATGCCGCGAAAGCTGCGCTGCATGCCCCAGGTCGGGTGCGGCAGGTCGTGCCAGTCGAACCACGAGCCGTCGTCGCAGCTCAGTGCCACGGCGCGCTCGAACGGGGCGCTGGCCGGGTCGTCCAGGGCCACGACCACTTGGCGCAACGGCACCACCGGCAGCCCGAGCTCCGCGATCACGCGCAGGTCGTGGAGCAGGGCGATGTGGTCGTTGCTGCCGTAGTCGTTGCCGTTGATGTTGACCGAGTGGTAGGTGAGGACGACGGTGCGCATGGTCGGATTATGCAGGAAGGACGCATTTCCACGCCGTTCCCGAGCCGGTAGCGGCTGCCGTTCCGGTATCATTGGTGGCCACTATTTCGGGAGGGTGCGGTGATCGGGCGCTGCGCGCCGCCCCCCCCATCCCAGCCTTCCCCCGCCAGCGAGGGAAGGGGCTTCACCTCGACTCCCAAATCTCAATTCCCCATTCCCCATTCCCGGCTCTCAAAACATGACCACCATCACCAAGATCCACGCCCGCGAAATCCTTGATAGCCGTGGCAATCCCACGCTGGAAGCCGAAGTCACGCTGGACAGCGGCCAGGTTGGTCGCGCGGCGGTGCCGTCGGGCGCGTCCACCGGTCAGCGCGAAGCCGTCGAGCTGCGCGATGGCGACAAGACCCGCTACGGCGGCAAGGGCGTGCGCAAGGCGGTGGCGAACGTGAACGGACCGATTGCCGAGGCGCTGGCCGGTTTCGACGCCAACGATCAGCAAGGTCTCGACGAGAAGCTGATCGCGCTGGACGGCACCGAGAACAAGTCGCGGCTTGGTGCCAACGCGCTGCTCGGCGTGTCGCTGGCCAACGCGCATGCCGTCGCCGCTTCGAAGGACATGCCCTTGTGGCAGCACCTCAACAGCGACGAGGCCGCGCTCAGCCTGCCTGTTCCCATGATGAACATCATCAACGGCG
>JAGRJX010000188.1 GCA_020442545.1 Lysobacterales bacterium | reverse complement strand
AAGACCGGCCTGGTGTCCAAGGCGATGACCGCGCCCGACGGCATGGTCCGGATTCCGTTGAACGAGTCCTCCGACCCGAAGAGCCAGATCAACGAGTATCTGGACGAGTACAAGGGCGAGGGCATCCAGCACATCGCCTGCTTCACTGACGACATCTACGCCACGGTCGAGGCGATGCGCGCCCAGGGTGTGGCCTTCCTTGACACGCCGGACACCTACTACGACGTGATCGACCAGCGTATTCCCGGCCATCGCGAGGACGTGGCGCGGATGGCGGCCAACAAGATCCTGATCGACGCCGACCAGGACACCAAGAAGAAGCTGTTGCTGCAGATCTTTACCCAGAACGCGATTGGTCCGATCTTCTTCGAGATCATCCAGCGCAAGGGCAACGAAGGCTTCGGCGAGGGCAACTTCCAGGCCTTGTTCGAGAGCATCGAACGCGACCAGATGAAGCGCGGCGTGCTTTGACTTTTGAGCCCCTCTCCTGCCGGGAGAGGGGTTGGGGTGAGGGTTCGGATCCAAGCCAGTGAACAATCCGCCATTGCCTACCCGTACTCGGGATCATGCGCGCAGTCTGCGAACTGACATGACAGATGCCGAGCGAAAACTGTGGCAGCGACTGCGTGGCGGGCAAGTGGAAGGCTTCAAGTTCCGACGCCAGCACCCAATCCCGCCCTACATCGTCGATTTTTGCTGTATCGCTGCAAAGGTCGTCGTTGAACTTGATGGGTCGCAACATGAAGCTGGAGTGGATGCATACCGCACCCGATATCTTCAAGCGCAGGGATACACGGTAATGCGTTTCTGGGACAACGACGTGTTGAATCAAACCGATGCGGTAATTGAGTCGATTTTCAACGTCGCCAATAGCCGCACCCTCACCCCAACCCCTCTCACGGCGGGAGAGGGGCTTCAAGAGCGATGAGTTGATGAGTGGAACCAGTGATCTTTGCTACATGACCGGTTTTGGCAACGAATGCGCGACCGAGGCGGTGCCGGGCACGTTGCCGGTGGGTCGCAACTCGCCGCAGCGCGTGGCGCATGGCCTCTATGCCGAGCAGATCAGCGGCACGGCCTTCACTGCGCCACGCGGGCAGAATCGGCGCAGCTGGCTGTACCGGATCCGCCCTTCGGCGATGCATGGCCCGTTCACGCCGTTCGTGCAGCCCGGTTTTCACAACGACTTCGGCCAGGCTGCGGTCACGCCTGAACAGCTGCGCTGGAATCCGCTGCCGATGGCGGAGCGGCCGGCTGACTTCATCGATGGCCTGTTCACCATGGCCGGCAGCGGCTCGGCGGCCGGCCAGCATGGCGTCGGCATCCACCTGTACGCCGCGAATCGCGACATGCAGTGCCGCTGGTTTTACGACGCGGACGGCGAGCTGCTGATCGTCCCGCAGCAGGGTCGTCTGCGCATCGCCACCGAGATGGGCGTGATCGACATCGAACCACAGCAGATCGCGGTGATCCCGCGCGGCATCCGTTTCGCGGTGAGCTTGCCGGATGGCGAGGCGCGAGGCTATGTCTGCGAGAATTTCGGCGCGCTGCTGAAGCTGCCGGATCTCGGTCCGATTGGCAGCAATGGCCTTGCCAATCCGCGCGATTTCGAAACGCCGGTCGCGGCTTTCGAGCAAACCGAGGGCGACTTCGAGCTGATCGCCAAGTTTCAGGGCTACCTCTGGCGCGCGCCGATAGGGCACTCGCCGCTGGACGTGGTCGGCTGGCACGGCAACTACGCGCCGTACCGCTACGACCTGCGTCGATTCAATACCATCGGCTCGATCAGCTATGACCATCCGGATCCATCGATCTTCCTGGTGCTGCATTCGGCCAGCGACACGCCGGGGACCAGCAACCTGGACTTCGCGATTTTCCCGCCGCGCATCCTGGCGATGCAGGACACCTTCCGGCCGCCCTGGTTCCACCGCAACATCGCGAGCGAGTTCATGGGCCTGATCCACGGCGCCTACGATGCCAAGGCCGATGGTTTCGTGCCTGGCGGCAGTTCGCTGCACAACAGCTTCACCGGCCACGGCCCGGATGCGGCGACCTTCGAGAAGGCGTCGAACGCCGACCTGTCGAAGCCCGATATCATCACCGATACCATGGCCTTCATGTTCGAGACGCGAGCAGTGCTCCGTCCCACGCAGCAGGCGCTGGACGCTGCGCATCGCCAGCGCGACTACCAGCAGTGCTGGCAGGGGTTGAAGGCGAACTTCGCGCCACCAGCAGTTTGACAGCATCGCATCATCGCATCATGATGCGATGATAGTTCATTCATCGAGAGACACCATGCGAACCACTCTAGACATTCCGGACGACGAACACGCGCTGTTCACCAGTCTGGCGCGCGAGCGACGGGTCAGTTTCAGCAAGCTGATCCTTTCGTTGGCCCGGCGTGGTCTGCAAGCGCCGGCGCTGCCGGATGCCGCTCCAGCCGGGCGCATTGACCCCGAAACCGGGCTGACCGTCTTCCAGTCGCCCCGTCCGGTGACGCTTGACGACGTGAAGGCGATGGAAGACGACGAACTAGTTCGGTATGACTCACCTGCTTGACGCGAATGTGCTGATCGCGCTGTTTGACGGTAAGCATGTTCATCATGGCGTCGCTCGGCGCTGGTTCATCGATCTGCCGGGTGAATTCGCGACCTGCCCGATAGTGGAGGGCGCGCTGACGCGCTGGATTGTACGTCTGGAAGGTGCCGCTGGCGCGGTCGCCGCCGCGAGTGAACTGTGCAAACTGGCAGCGAATCCCCGTCACCGCTTCTGGGCCGACGACGTCAGCTATGCCGAGGTGAACTGGAACGGCGTGCTCGGCCATCGGCAGGTGACCGATGCCTATTTGGCATCGCTGGCAAGACATCACCGCGGACGCCTGGCAACGCTGGATCGTGGCTTGGCCGCTCTTCATCCGGATGTGGTGGATCACATCGCGGCCAACCGTATCAACGAATGATGAGGACATCATGAAACTCGCATCCCTCAAAGCATCCAGTCAGCCGGGTGGCCGCGACGGCACCCTGATCGTGGTCAGCCGCGACCTCGCCCTCGCGGTCAAGGCGACCGGCATTGCCGACACCCTTCAGCGCGCACTGGAGGACTGGTCCAACGTCGCACCGCGCCTGAATGCGCTGTACCAGCAGCTGCTGGATGGCAACGTCAAGGACAGCTTCGAGCTGGACGTGGATGCACTGGCTGCGCCGCTACCGCGCGCCTACGAGTTCCTGGACGGCTCGGCCTACCTGCCGCACGTGGAGCGTGTGCGTCGCGCGCGCGGTGCCGAAGTGCCGGAAACCTTCTATACCGACCCACTGATGTACCAGGCCACCAGCGCCG
>JAGRJX010000187.1 GCA_020442545.1 Lysobacterales bacterium | reverse complement strand
CACATGAGGCCGCGATGCCATCGCTTGCCCCATGTGCGGCCGTACAGGTCACGGTTGACGCTGGAAACCCAGAAGCGAAAAGCCTTGTCAGCGGCTTCCGGGTGCATGCCGCCAGTGCGGCCGCACCGGTCAGGCCGGAACGTGAGCGTCGCGAACATTTGCCACGGCATGCGGCCGAGGAGTTCGGCGTACCCGGCCGCGAGTTGGTCACCAGCGACCACGGATCACGAAGCCACATCGGAAAGGGTCTCCATGGGCTCGCTTCGCTCGGGCGGTTCGTGGCTGTGTCGTGTCGGGTGCTGGGTTTCAGGATGGGTGCTGGTGCGCTCGGCGGTCGCAGCATCCATCCGCGAGCCGTTGCGGCTGGCCGGAGTGCGCGGGCGGCTGATAGCCGCGATAACCGGTGCAGTCATGGCGAGCCAGACGATAAAGCCGAGGGTGAGTAGTTGCAGGAAATCAAGCATTGCCGAGAAGCTCCGCGACCATCGCGTCGAGGTCGTCCGCGTCGTAGCGGTTCGTCGGCGGATCGAGATTCAGCAGCAGTTGATTCAGATGCATTGCGTGTCCCCTGAGGTTGAGCCGGGAAGCCACGCGCTTTAGGGGGATCACCGATGCGCGGGGCAGGCTTCCCGGCTCGGGTTGCCCTGTCCAAGCAAACTTGGACGGTGGGCATGTAAACTCGTGCTTGGACAGTATGTCAATAGGAGGTTGGACAGATGGACATCGCGACGTTACTTGACAAGGCGCGGCAAACCTGCTCCATCCCGTCGGACAACGCTTTGGCGCAAAGGCTGGGGAAGACCCGACAAGCGGTCAGCAACTACAGAGCGCGTGGGCTTTGGCCGGAAAACGACACGATTGCGCAGCTCGCGCGTATGGCTGGCGAGGATGCAGGCCCATGGCTGGTTGAAGCTGAGATGACTCGTGCGCGCTCAGAGAGCGAGCGACGGGCGTGGAAGAAGATCGCCGAGCGGTTGAGTCACGCGGCGGCGATCGCACTGGTGGCCCTGCTGTTCAATAGTCCGGCTCAATCAAATGATCGGTCGATCGTTAGTCAGCAACTATCAGAAACGCGACAAAACGATGCCGGTCTATACATTATGCGCAATCAGACAGGAGCCGTTGCGGGGTCAACCTGCTGGATCGGCTGTCAACGGACCGCGACGCGGCAAGGGATGGCCTGGCCGCGCCGATTCAGCTGACGCCATCGGCCACCCTCACGGATATTGACGTAGCCGTACATGCAGGACTTGCTACCGTCAGGCATATCGTCGCTACCGGTGGGATAAGCCGGGCGTCGATCAACCAGACCACCGGGCCGCCGCGAATCTGAGCGAAGCGACCTTGGATGTAGCGCTGGCTGTTGTCTGCCACCGGCCTTGCGCGATACGGCCTTCGGTTGCTCATGCTGTGTCAAGGCGGCACGAACCTGAAAAGCCATGATTGAGGTGACGGCGAAATACGCCAATGCAGAACCGAGCGCAAGCGCCACAGCCAGCGGAAGAACGTAGGACCAGGGTGAGCGATCGGAACTTGCCATGCCCCTGCGTACATAGAGACCATGATCCGGTCCAAGAGCCCCGTTCAAATCGAACATGCCGCCCTCCACCGTGATCTCGGGGTATAACCCTCCAGCATGCCAGGTTCGCCGCGGAAGAACGACAAGTTCCTGTATTGCATCCAAAATATCGGGCCGCTATAATTCCGCTTCTTTGTTCCGAATTTCTCGTCGAGGTTATGCCATGAAGGTGCTTTCATCCCTGAAGTCGGCGAAGTCCCGTCACCGCGACTGCAAGGTGGTCCGCCGTCGTGGCAAGGTCTTCGTGATTTGCAAGTCCAACCCGCGGTTCAAGGCGCGGCAGCGCTGAATCGCCGCAGCGGCGCCGAGCGCAATGGTCGGACGCACGCCGCTCACTGCAGAACGGATAAGGGTCGCTTCGGCGGCCCTTCTTGTATCTGCCTGCCGCAGCAGCCTCCGTCTCCGATCGAGCCGCCTGAAGTCGGAATACGCCCGATGCGTGCTTTGGATGCATGCATCTGCCAGAATCAGCGATGTCCTTGGACACCCTTTCTCAATCTGGAGGCGCTCATGAAACCCTGTCTGATTGTATCGTTGGTTGCCGTTGCGTTTGCCGGCGGCGTGCTGAGTACGGCAACACGGGCCGATGTGCTTCTGGTCGAGCGCGCCCAGGAAGCGCAAGCGATGAACCTCCCCGCACGCGGCATGAGCATGGCGCAGGTGGAACGCCAGTTTGGTGCGCCGGTTTCCAAGCGCGGCGCGGTGGGTGGCGGGAGCGAGAAGCAGCCGCCCATCACGCGCTGGGTTTACGCCGACTACACGGTGTATTTCGAGCATAGCCATGTTGTTGATGCCGTGCTGAACAAGGCATCTCCCGATGAAACCGGGCCGAAGCCCATCCAGTAGCGCATGACCGGGAATCACTGGAATCTGCCTGCGGAATGGGCACCCCAGTCCGCGGTGCTGCTGGCGTGGCCGCATATCGGTACAGACTGGGTGGAACGACTGGCCGACGTGGAAGATACCTACGTCGCACTGGTGAAGGCGATCACGCGCTTCCAGCCGGTACGGATCATCGTTTCCAGCGATGAACTGAAGCGGCATGCCAGTGCCCTGCTCTGTGTCGCGCACGTTGATTTGAATACGGTTTGCTGGGTTCAAGCAGACTATGACGACACCTGGCTGCGCGACTCCGGTCCGATCACGCTGCGTACGGATGACGGTCGTTCGTTGCTGCTTGATTTCAGGTTTACCGGCTGGGGCGGCAGGTTCGAGGCCAGTCGCGACGATGCACTGGTAGCACAACTTCGCACCGCCGGGATTTTCGGCAATGCTGCGTACGAGCGCATCGACTTTGCGCTGGAGGGCGGCGCCATTGACGTCGATGGCGAGGGTAGCCTGCTCAGCACCTGGCAGTGCCTGCATGAGCGGCACCCCGACAGCAGCCGTGCCGACATCGAGGAATGCCTGTTGCGCGTGTTGCGGCAGGATCGCCTGCTGTGGCTGGAACACGGGTATCTCGAAGGCGACGACACCGACGCGCATATCGATACGCTGGCGCGCTTCGCCAGCCCGACGCGCATCGTCTATCAATCCTGCGACGACCCGGCGGACTCTCACTACGTCGAACTGCAGGCGATGGGCGAGGAGCTGGCCGCGTTGCGCACGGCCAATGGCGAGTCGTACGAGTTGTTTGCCCTGCCCTGGGCAAAGCCGATTATCGACGAAGGTCGGCGTCTGGCCGCCTCGTATGCGAATTTCCTCATCATCAACGGTGCGGTGCTGATGCCGGCCTACGGCGATCCGGCCGACATCCGGGCCGCCGAGGCGCTGGCGAAAGCATTCCCGGATCGCGAAATCGTTCCCGTACCCTGTCGTCCGCTGATCTGGCAGAACGGCAGCCTGCACTGCATCACCATGCAGTTGCCCCAAGGTCTTCAGAGCGCAGGAGTGCTGGATGCCGCCTAGACAACGCCAGCTGCGCGTCGCGCTGGTCCAGGAAACCAACCACGGCGATACCGACGCCAATCTTGCCGTGATCGAACAGCGTATCGAGCAGGCAGCGGGAGCCGGCGCGAAGCTTGTATTGCTGCAGGAACTGCACAACGGCCCCTATTTTTGCCAACACGAATCAGTCGATGAGTTCGAGCGCGCTGAAACCATTCCCGGACCGAGTACGGAAAAGCTCTCCGCGTTGGCAAGACAGCACGGCCTGGTTATCGTTGGTTCGCTGTTCGAACGCCGCGCCCCCGGCCTGTACCACAACACCGCCGTGGTGCTGGAGAACGATGGCCGCCTGCTCGCGCGCTATCGCAAGATGCACATCCCGGATGATCCAGGCTTTTACGAGAAGTTCTATTTCACGCCCGGTGATCTCGGCTTCGAGCCGGTGGACACGTCGGTAGGACGCCTCGGCGTGCTGGTGTGCTGGGATCAGTGGTACCCGGAAGCCGCGCGCCTGATGGCGCTGGCCGGTGCGGAGCTGCTGCTCTACCCGACGGCAATCGGCTGGGATCGCAATGACAGCGATGATGAGCAGCAGCGCCAGCGGCAGGCGTGGATCCTGTCGCAGCGCGGCCACGCCGTGGCCAATGGTCTGCCGGTGCTGAGCTGCAATCGCACCGGCTTTGAGCGCGCGCCAGGCAGTGACGAAGGCATCGATTTCTGGGGCAGCAGCTTCGCCACCGGGCCCCAGGGCGAGTTCCTTGCCGAAGCCGCCGTCGACAAACCAGAACTGCTGGTCGTTGATGTCGACATGGCGCGCAGTGAAGCTGTGCGCCGCATCTGGCCGTTCCTGCGTGACCGCCGCATCGATGCCTACGACGACCTGCTGAAACGTTACCGTGACTGATCCGCTGTCATCGCCCCTGCCGCCTTCGGGCGACTCGAATCCGCCAATTGCATCCACCGATCCGTTGCACGACCAGCCGCTGGCTGTGGTCGAGCGCGACGGTGTTCGCTACACACTGCTTGGCACGGCTCACGTCTCGCAGCAAAGCGTGGACGCGGTGACCGCGTTGCTGGCTGGCGATGAACCGCGTTTCGATGCGGTCGCCGTCGAGTTATGCGAAGGCCGTTTCCAGGCGTTGTCCAATCCGCAGGATCTGCAACAGTTGGACCTGCTGCGCATCATTCGGGAGGAAAAGATTCCGATGGTCGCGGCCAACCTGGCGCTGTCCGGCTACCAGCGGCGCCTGGCCGAACAACTCGGCGTGGAGCCTGGCGCGGAGCAGAAGGCCGCCATTGCCGGTGCAGACGCGCTGGGCATCCCGGTCTGGCGCATTGATCGCGAGGTCGGACTGACGCTGAGTCGCTGCTATGCCTCGGTTTCGTGGTGGCGCAAGTTCGGCATCATCGGAGGGCTGGTCGGTAGCCTGTTCGACGACGAGGAGATCGAGCAGGACGAAATCGAGAAGCTGAAGCAAGGCGACATGCTCGAAAGCAGCTTCGGCGACTTTGCGCGCAGCTCCCCTGCCCTCTTTCAGGCACTGATCGGCGAGCGCGACCGCTTCATGGCCGCGCGCCTGCGCGATGAATCCGCGAGACCTGGCCAGCCGCTACCTCGCGAAGTGCTGGTGGTGATCGGCGCCGGCCACCTCGCGGGCACCCGCGATGCGCTGGAGAACGGCAAAGCCGATCCCGCCCAGACGGTGGCGGAACTCTCCACCGCGCCGCCGAAAGGCCAGTGGGGACGTATCTTTGGCTGGCTGCTGATTGCGACAATCCTCGGCCTGATCGCCGTCGGTTTCTGGAAAGGCTCCGAAATCGGCACGGAGCTGCTGCTCAACTGGGTCGGCATCACCGCCCTGGGCGGCGCACTGGGTTGCATCGCCGCGGGTGGACACCCGCTGAGCATTCTCGCTGCCGCCGCCGCTTCCCCGGTCACGCCGCTCAGTCCTGCCCTGGCCTCGGGCACCATCAGCGCACTGGTTGAGGCCTGGGTACGTCGCCCCACCGTGGCCGATTTCTCGGCCCTTCGCGATGACCTCTACAGTCTCAAGGGCTGGTGGAAGAACCACGTCCTGCGCGTGTTCCTCAACTTCTTCCTGACCAGTCTGGGAACCGCTCTGGCGGTCTACCTGGCCGGCTGGCGGATGATCCAGGCGCTGGGTTGAGGGTTGCCTAAGCGTAGATTCGCACCAACTGCTCGACGAAGCCCCGGGCCACCGACTCGAAGCCGTCCTTGAACATGTCCGGGTCGCCGACCAGGCTGTCGGTGAGGATGCCGGAGAGCTGGACGCGGTGTCCGCTCCCCAGACTGAAATACGTCGCGAGGTGTCCGCCCGGAGGCACGATCAGCATCGGGGTTTGGAAGTGCTCCATCATGCCGTTGGGGTGCGTGCTGTGCTCCACGTTGAAGTAGATGCTGTTAATGAACCCGGTCGACGACCATACGCGGACATCGCCCGCAAACTGGGTCTGTGAGCCCAGCCGACGCTGCATGTGAATGTCGGTGACAAACAGATACTTCCCGGCGGGCACGTTGGTGAACGCAACACCATCCGCGGTTTCACAGTCCAGCGTGTAGTTGGTGTTGGCGTCTGAAGGCGTCACGTAGGCCTCGCAGCGCACCGGCATGCCGGCACGGGAGAAGGCGCAGGCATTGAAGGAAATCACCGCAAGGGCGACTGCAGTGATCAAGCTGAAAAGTAGGCGTGGGCTGACGGACACAACGGGCTCCTGCGCTCTGGATTCAGTGTTTAGATACGCGGCCGTCGCACAATCCACGACATTCGCCCCGTGCGATTCGGCCTCACCGCTCCTGCGCGGTCGCTTCCCGAGCCCCCAGCGGGGCAGCCTGTCGTGCGCGGCCTACAATGCGGGCGGTGGCCAGACGCAGGTCCTCCAGCAGAACGTAGATGGTGGGCAGGAACAGCAGGCTGACCACGGTCGAGAACGCCAGTCCACCGACGATGGCACGTGCCATCGGGTAGTACTCCGGACCACCGCCTCCGATCTGCGCACCGGGGATGCACAGCGGGATCATGCCGAGAATGGTGGTGCCCATGGTCATCAGGATCGGGCGCAGTCGCTCGCGGCTGCCGGCCACCAGCGCGGCGTGGCGGCTCATGCCGGAACGTCGCAGCGCGTTGATATGCTCGATCATCACGATGCCGTTGTTCACGACCACGCCCATCAGCACGAGGATGCCGATCGAGGCCATGATCGAGAACGTGGTACCGGTCATCCAGAAGAACCAGAACACGCCCAGCGCGGAGAAGCCAATGTTGCTGAGGATCGCGGCCGGGAACAGCAGCGACTCGAACAGCGCTGCCATCAACATGTAGACAATCACCAGTGCAAATAGCGTGTTGAAGGCCATCCGCGCGCCCGCTTCGTCGTTGCGCTGGAAGGCGCCGGTCAGGCTCCAGCGATAGCCCGGCGGCAGTCGCGTTGATGCCATCGCACTTTCGATGGCCTTGCGAGCGTCATCCAGGATCACGTCGGTGGCAAGGTCCGCTTCGAGGCTGAGCGCGGTCTGCCGGTTCTGCCGGGCGATGCGGTTGGCGGAGGCATGCACGTCGACATTGACCAGCGACATCAGCGGCACGCGTTCGCCGGCCGCGTTGCGCAGGTAGAAACTGGACAGGTCGTCGATGCCGAAATCATCACTGCCGGCGAATTTCACCGTCACCGGCACCTCGCTGTCACCGTGGCGAAATTCGCGCAGCGGTGCACCGCGCAGGGCGATACCGATATAGCTGGCGACTTCCTGCGCGTTGAAGCCCATGCGCGCGGCGCGTTCGCGATCGACACGCACGGCGACCTCGCTATTGGCGTCGCCACGATCCACGCGCACGTCCGCGAACTCCGGGCGCGCGGCGAGGATCGGCAGCACGCCTTCGGCAATCTCGTTCAGGGTTTCGGTGCTGTCGCCGATCAGGAACATCTGCACCTTGCCGTCGTC
>JAGRJX010000186.1 GCA_020442545.1 Lysobacterales bacterium | reverse complement strand
CGCACCACGCACCACGCACCACGCAAAAGCCTTGGCGTGTCCTCGCGCTAAGCATCGCCTGCCTGTCAGGGCAGATCGCTCACGCGACAGTGCAAGCTGCTGACCCAGCGGATAAACCAGACACCCTGCGTTCGGTCATGGCCCTCTACGGTCTCAACGAAGAACAGGCCATCGCCCGCATGGCTAGCGAGGCTGAGGCGGCCGAAACCTGGATGCGTATCCGCGACACCAATCTTGTCGGCTACGCTGGGGCCTGGTTCGACGGCGAGCGACTGCGCGTGGCCACCAACGCAGCCACCGACCATCAGTGGATTGAGGCGCTGGGCGCGCTGCCGGTAGCGGTCGAACTGTCGCTGCAACAACTCGAATCCCGCCGGCAAACAGCTAGCCAGCGGCTGGCCACCCATGGCCTGATCAGTAGTCATGTCGATGTCGTCAACAACCGTGTGGTCTTTGGTTACGACAAGGCTGAAGGCAGCGCACGTCGTGATATTTTGCGTCAACGCCTGCAGCAGGAAGGTTTTGATGCCAGGGAATTCAGTCTCGAAGCGACTGTGCCCGCCCTTCCGTCCAGCGGCTTGGCGCGCGGTGGCGATGGCACACGAAACAAGACGCTCGACGGGCCATACTACGCGGCACCCTGTTCAATCGGCGTGGCGATTGATGGCGGATATGTGACAGCCGGCCATTGTGGATATGCAGGAAACGAAATCCACCTCAAGTCGGGTGGCTACACAGAGCCAACGGACTGTTCGCCGCCGGTAATAACCGAGGCGATACAGGCAGGTGACCCAAAAATCGGGAATGTTCAATCGTCCCTTTATCCGACGACGGACTCCGGCTGGGTGGCTACGTTGTCCGGCTGGACGCCCGTGCCACAGATCAATGGATATACCGACGGTGTTCTTGCGGTGCCTGCGCTCTGGAGCGGTGTGCTGCCCGCGCCAATCGGCGCGACCGTTTGCCGCTACGGGCAGGCTTCGGGCGGGCCTTTCTGCGGTACGGTTGATGCGCTTGACCAGATCAATACTTATTACGACAACAGCGGGAATCCGGTCAGTACATATGGTCTGACCGAGGTGCTGGGAAGCTGCACGGTGGATGGCGACTCCGGTGGGCCATGGACATCGCCTGCCGGACAGGTTCAGGGCACGACCTTCGGTTCGGGTTGTCCGCACCTGTGCTTCAATGAGGATGGAGAGCGGCTCACTACCCTTGCTAAGTTCCAGCCGATATCAGACACGCTGGATGCCTTCGGAAAGACCATGTTGACGACGCACGGTGCGAACAAGCCGTCATTTACGGTCCTGTGTCCTGAAGCGCTGGAAAGCTATAGCGGGCATGCCGTCTGTCGCATCACGGCATGGCATTCGCAGGGCAGTACCGATTGGGAGTGGACTGCAAGCGGCGGTGGCGCCAGCCTGCTGTCGCCGGATGATGGTCTGGAGGTCAGCATCAGCTGCAACCCGGGGATGGCCGTTCATGTTGATCTGGATATGGACAATCCCTATGGCAGTGAGTCTGCCAGCTATTCGTTCCCTTGCCCGAATGGTGTTGGGCCATGAACGCCCGGCGGTGGTGGCAGCAAGCCTTGTTGTTCCCTTCATGTTTCAGCAAGGTCGGGCCCCGGTTGCTGAGGCAGCATGCAGCGGAGAACGCGATGAACTTTCGGACATATGCCAGCAGGCTGTTCGGACTGCTGCTTCTGGTGATGATGCCGACCGTGGAAGCGGTGGAAGTCGATCCGGGCGGCAGTGGCCAGGTGCTGCTGCTGCCGCTGTGGACGACCTCCGGCGGACATTCCACTTTGCTGAACATCCAGAACGTGCACGAAACGGGGTCACAAGCGAAAATCGCCAAACTGCGTTTGCTGGATCAGGATGGCGCGGTGGTGTTCAGCGGTAACCTTTATTTCCACGGCGGCCAGGATGCCTGGACGGCAGGCATCGGCTCGCGTGAAGGCGGCGGCAGCCGCCTGGTAACCAGCGACGAAACCTGTCTGCTGGTGGACGGCCCGCTGGGCGGCGTCAAACCATTCGGTGGCGCTGTCGATATCGACGCAGACTATGGTTCGGCGGAAGTGATCCTGATGGGATCGGGTTGGTCTGTGCCAGCGGCTCAGCAGTATCCGCAGCAGTGGGACACCATCTGTTCACAACTGGCCGACAAGTGGAACAGTGGTGAGTGGGCGGACAACCCGAACACACCGCACATGAATGATGCCTACCAGTTGTTTGCCGAATGGCTGATTGTCCAGGTGGCAGGTGGCGTGGTTTACAAGGTGCCCGGGCTGGCTCTGGACGGTTATTCGGATCAGGTGCAGCACACCCGGCCCGGCGCTGCATTGCCCGACCTGGCCAGCGGGCACGATGCCGGAACCGATGAAGGCAGGACCACAAGCCGGGTATGCAGCAATAGTCTGTGCCGCGAGGACACCTGGCCGACGCCGCTGGATGCAATGGCTGCGGCGATGAACGTCGATCATTTCCGTGGCAGCTACAACATCAACCCGGCGGCCGGTGCCGCCACGGATCTGGTGCTGAACTACCCGCTGCTCAAGTACTTCAATGCGCGTGACGGGCTGGAAAGTTTGCTGGGTCACTCCATGGTTCAGATGGCGACCTATGACCGTACTGGTGATTCTAGGGTTGGGAACGTTTGCCCAGGAGCAGGCATACCTTGTCGAGATACAGACTGGATAGCTCCATTTGAGAGCTACCACCCGGATGGGAGCAATACCTACCAGCGCTGGGTTTTGGCGGCTTCTCCGTTGCTCGTGGTCAGCTTCAATCCGGCAGACTCATACATTGCGCCTTCTGAAGTACTGGGCCTGCCCGGAGCCTGGCGAATGGAGCTTGTGCCTGAACACCCGTTCCAGTTTCCGCCGATGGCACCGGAAGGGTCGTTTCATGCGCGACCCAATGAACTTGCCTTGAACTATGGATATACGCTGCAGGCGGAGGATGGCTTTCTCTATCGTGGCGCCCCGGCGATTCCAGTTGTGTTCCAGCGTTACGTCAACGGTGTACTACAGGGCGGTGATGGTGTGCCGCAACGCGCCAACTACAGCATCGCCTTCGCACCGGCCAGTTGGGCATGGCCGATCACCTGGGATGATTCTCCCGATTGAGGGCGTACTTCTCTGGTGCCGGGCTCTGCGTGTATCCGGCCTGCGAAACGCATGTCGACCTTAGGTCAGTCCGCGTCGCGGAAGTCCTTGGATTTGCTGCTGACGATGGCGCGGGCCAGCGGTGCCGGCAGGTACTTGCTGATGCCGGCGATCAGTTTGTTCACGCCCTTGGTGAGGACCACGCCGCGACCGGCTTCCACGGCGTCGACGCCGATGCGGGCCACGCTTTCCGCGTCCTGCCACAGGTAGCCGGGCAGTTTCGACACATTGCCGCGCATGCCGTTGACGTCGTGGAACTCGCTCCAGGTGAAGCCAGGGCAGAGTGCGGTGACGTGGACGCCGCGTTCGCGGCATTCCAGTGCCAGCGTTTCACTGAAGCGGATCAGCCAGATCTTGTTGGCGCCGTACAGCGTGTGTCCGGCGGAAGCAGGCACCAGGCCGGCCAGCGAGGCTATGTTGAGGATGCGGCCGTAACCGGCGGCTTCCATGGCCGGCAGGAAGCGATGGCAGAGCTCGGCGACGCCGGTCTGCATCACCTGCAGGAAGTCGCGGTGGGTTTCCCAGTCCGATGACAAAAAGCGCCCCGGTACGCCGTAGCCGGCGTTGTTCACCAGCGTGCCGATGAACAGGCTGCGTTGCTGGCATTGCTCAAACAGGGCTTTTGGTGTTGCCGCATCGGCAAGGTCGGCCGGCAAGAGCGTCACGCTGACCTGTGATGACAGTTCATCGGCCAGTGACTGCAGGCGCTCGACGCGGCGCGCGGTCAGCACCAGCGGCACGTCGCGACGCGCGTATTCGCGGGCAAAGGCGGCACCGATGCCGGCGGAGGCGCCGGTGATCAAGGCGTGGGGTTGGCTGCTCGTTGCGGATTCGGACACGGTGGATTGCTCGCTTTGACTGCCTGCCATGATGCCGCAGTCGCGACATTGCTGCCCTCAGCGGAGCCGCGTTCTGGCCCGATGTCGTTCGCACCGCTATCCTTGCCGTTCGCGAAGACCGGATATGGAGACGACATGCGCCGACGCATCGTGGCGGGCAACTGGAAGATGAACGGCAGCACAGACTTCGGGCGTTCGCTGGTGGATGCCGTCTGTGCGGCACCAACGGCGGATCGTGTCGAAGTTCTGGTGTTCCCGCCGCTGCCGTATCTCACCGACCTGATTGGTCGTTATGGTGAGTACGTCAGCTTTGGCGCGCAGGACGTGAGTTCGCGCGACGAGGGTGCCTACACCGGTGAAGTGTCGGCCAGCATGCTGGCCGATGTTGGCTGCCGCTATGGCCTGGTCGGTCATTCCGAGCGCCGCGAATACCACGGCGAAAGCTCGGCACTGGTCGCCGAAAAGTTTGCAAAGGCCAGGGCAGCAGGGCTGACGCCGGTTCTCTGCGTTGGCGAAACCGAGCGCCAGCGCAAGGCAGAGCAGACGCAATGGGCACTCCAGCAGCAGCTGGAGCCGGTATTTGCGCTGCTGGGCGACCAGGCGTTCGATGGTGCGATCATTGCGTATGAGCCAGTCTGGGCGATTGGGACCGGCCTCAGTGCGGCGCCGGCGGATGCCCAGGCGGTCCACGCTTTCCTGCGTAGCGAAGTCGGCGCGCGCGATGCTAGAATAGCCAGCTCGCTGCCGATCCTTTATGGCGGTAGCGTCAAGCCCGCCACCGCGGCCGAGCTGTTTGCGCAGCCGGACATCGACGGTGGCCTGATTGGTGGCGCGTCACTGGTCGCCTCGGATTTTCTGGCCATCGTCGCCGCTGCGGTGACGACTGGCTGATGTGCGGTCGCCCCGGCGACAGAGATTGAAAACGATATGCTGATTACTCTGGCCAATGTGCTGTATGTCCTTGTCGCGGTCGCGATGATTGGGTTCATCCTGGTCCAGCGCGGTCCCGGCGCCGATGCGGGCTCCGGTTTCGGTGGCGGTGCCTCTGCCACGGTGTTCGGTGCTCGCGGTTCCGCCAACTTTCTGTCCAAGTCCACGGCGGTACTTGCCACGCTGTTCTTCCTCATCAGCCTTGGCATGGCGATGTATGAGCGGCATAGCAGCGCCGCCGTGCCGGTCAGTGAGGATCTTGGCGTGATGTCCGCGGTGGGTGCTGCGCCGGTCGATTCCGATGACCTGGAGGACCAGTCGCCGTCCGTGCTTCCGGCTGTCGGCAACGACGATGTGCCCGCAGCTCCGGTTGAAGCGGTGCCGGAAGAGGGCGGAAATGATGATGTTCCGGCAGCACCTGCTGCCGCAAACGATCCTGCCGCGGCGGAACCGGAAGGCACCAGCGAGCCTTCGGCCGCGGGTGGTACCCCGTAGTTTCCGGATTCCGCGATCCTCATCGCGGGATAGTCTCTGGCAAAGCACTGCGAGCCTGATAAAATCCCCGCTTCGTATTTCGCGGCTCCCTCGGGTTGCTGCGGAAGGAGTGGTAACACCCCTGCCCAGGTGGTGGAATTGGTAGACACGCTATCTTGAGGGGGTAGT
>JAGRJX010000026.1:5847-13102 GCA_020442545.1 Lysobacterales bacterium | reverse complement strand
ACGCCACGCCAGCCCATCGGCGCCGCACCGTTCGCCATCGAAACCCTGTTCGTCGCGCCCGGCGCGGTGGACACGGCGGCGCTGCAGGACGACGCCGTGACCCGCCCGAAGATCGCCGACGACGCCATCGGCACCTTCCAGATCGAAAACAACACCGTCACGTCGACCGATATCCGGGACGGCACGATCATCACGGCGGACATCGCGCCGGGGATCTACCGGACGAAAGCCGATCTCTACGAAGTCACCGGCCCGGGGATATCGATTGGAGCCGCCCCACTGAACGAGACAGTTGAGTGCTCTGATTCCAATGACTTGCCGGTTTCCGGGGGATGTCGCGCTGGAACCGCGAACAGCCTTCTTGCGACCAGCGTGATCGACAGCAACTGGACGTCGACAACCGATCCGGCCTCCGTGACGTGCACCGGCGTCAACCTCACGCCAACCAACCCGGGCAGCAACCGCGTCTCACTGCAGGCGTACATCATCTGCGTGAACGTCCCGGGACCATGAGACGGCTTTCCGCAACTGCGGTCGCCATCAGCCTTGCACTGGCCTGCGGCCTTGCCTCGGCCACGACGGATTGCGGCAGACTGTCGCCACGCGAGTGCCAGGCACGCGAGGCGCGCACGCTGAAGGCGAACTACCTGCGCAACCTGCAGTTCGTCGAACAGCCGCCGTCGGGTGATGGCCATGTCGAAGGCGTTGACGGCAGCCTGGCGATTGCGCGCAGCCTGTCCGGGCCGCCACGAATCACCGGCACGGTGACGATCGAGCGCCTGGTCGGTCGCTTCCGCCACCGACTGGCGTCCTCGCGCGACATGATGCAGTACGGCCGCGAAGCGAAGGTGGCCGGCACGGTGACCGTCCGCAGCGGACGACTGGCGATCTACAGCCCGGTGGACATGGATTTCTGGCAGATGGCCGCGCTGTTCGTGGATCGCCCGGTGCGCGGCGAAACCGCGCCCGACGAGCTGCTGCTGAAAGGCTGGAAGCGCATCGATGTTGAACCCGGCAAGCCGACGCCGTTCAGCGCCAACCTGATCGCCCTCGGCGGCGATCACCGGCTGCTGATGCACGCGCCGGACGGCGAAGCCAGAGGCATCGAGCTGACGCTGGAGAAACCCTGAACGCGACTTGCCGCCAACGAGCTGGCCGCCAGTCGCCTGCTGACACTCAAGGAGAACGGACATGAACCGAAGGCTTTCCCACCCCGTCGCCGCCCTGCTGCTGCTTGGCCTTGGTGCCTGTGGCGAAAAGGACATCCAGATGGCCATTGATGGCCAGGACGATGCCATGAACGCGGTGTCGGCCTTTGTGGTACCGAACTCGCACGGCGGCCATTCGATCCAGATCACCAACTATCCGGTGGATATGGGCGAGCGCTACGAATACGCGAAGATCCGTCCGACGGCTCCCGATCAATACCGCCTGGACCTCAACATCATCAAGGCGCCGGCGTCGGGGAAAGTGCCCCTGAGCGTTGGCGAGTACGCGCCGCGTCCGGGGAGCCAGTCGCCGAAGGACAAGCTGGTCTGGGCACGGGTCATGCGCTTCGACGAGGGCAGGGAGAAGACCGCCGTCAACCTGAGTGGCGAGGACTTCGAGGGCACCCTGAGCATCACGTCGGCGGATGGCGACAGCGTGAGCGGGCGCATCGACGTCAGCGACGGCCGGTCTTCGATCCAGGGCGAGTTCAGCGCGAAGCTGCTCAGGTAGTCCTGGAAACGCCGGGTTCTCAGCCGGCGGGCGTATCCGCTGCCAGCGCTTCAGCCAGTTCCACGGTGCGGTAGTAGCTGGATGACCAGGCGCGGGCGACGCTGAGCATGCGCCCGGCGGTGGCGGTGTCGCCAAGCGTGACGGCAAGCTGCCCGGCAGCGATGGCGGCCTCGGCCTCGATATCGAGCACGCCGATGCTCCGTGCGCGGCGCACCACACCGAGCATCGCCGCGAGCGCCCGCTCGGACTGACCGGCCATGGCCTGGCGCTGGGCGTCGATCAGCTCGTACTCCAGCTTCAGGACGGGGTTGTTGTCGAAACCGTCGCCGCTGTCGTGCACGTCCTGCAGCGGCCGTGATGCCGCATCGGCGTTGCCCAGCGCGAGATGCATCTGCGCCAGTTCCAGCCGCGCCCGCAGCGCGTCCTGACGTTCACCCATGGCCTCGAAGTCGGCGATCACCGCCCGCTGTGCGGCCAGGCTGACGCCATCCACGGAATTCCGGCGCAGCATCAGCCGCGAGCGCACCTGCCGCTCCCAGGCGAGCCCGAGCGCATCGTCGTTGCTTTGTGCAATTTCCCGCGCACGGTCGAGCAGCTGCCGGGCCTGTTCGAAGTCACCTTGCCGCATGCGCACTTCGGCCAGTTCTTCGGTGTTGTCGAACAGGTCGTGGCGAAGGTCCAGTTCGGCAACGGTTTGCAGCGCGCGCTGCAGCTCGGCGGCGGCTTCCTCGAAGCGTCCGCTGCGGCGCAGGATGCGTGCCCGGCCGTAGCGGGACGCGGCGATCAGCGACGGAAAGCCGTACTGCTCGCGGATCAGCATCGCTTCGTCGTGGTACTGGCCGGCCTCGGCAATGCGCCCCATGTCCTCGGCGAGGTAGCCGAGATTGGTGAGCGTCATGCTGAGGAAGAAGGGGCGCTGCTCGTCACGCAGGATCACTTCGGCCTGACGTGCATGCTCCCAGGCAAGGTCGTAGCGCAGCTGCGACTGTTCGGCGAAGGCGAGGCTGTTGAGAATGCGCGCGTGCAGCAGCGGATCCAGGTCGGGTTCGGCCAGCGTGGCGCCCAGCAGCGTCTGGGCCTGCGCCACTTCACCGACGTACCAGAGCAGATTGCCGATCTCGAACTGCAGACTGGTCCGCATCTGCCGCGCCGTTGGTGGAAGGGCGTCCAGCCGTTCACGCAGTTTCTGGATTGACGCATTCACGTCACCCGGATCGAACGCGGCGCGTGCCGCCGCCAGTTTCAGCGGGATCGAATCGGGTGATCGCACCAGGGCCGCTGCCAGCAGCGCCGTGGCCTGCTCGCGGTCGTCGTGCATCAGGGCCTCGATGCCGCGACTGTACAACTCGACGGCCAGTGGATCGCCGATGTCGCGCTCGCCGGGAACCTGCGTCGGGGAACGGCCGCCTGTCGCGTCGAGCGTTACCCGCGCCAGATCGCGGGCGATCAAGGTCACGTCCGCGGCATCGAACTTACCGGTCGCTGCGGTGAGGTTGGAACCCGCCAGCGTCCAGTTCACCCGGAAGCGTCCGTCAACCCGGGATACCGAGGCTTCGAGGCCATGCGATGCGCCGACGAAACTGGTGCGCCGCGGCAGGTCGCCTTCGGGAACATCGTCGAGCTCGGCCGGTCCGAGCGCGGCAACGGCAGGTGACTGGTCGATCAGGTCGCGCGTGGCGGTGGCGAGACCGTTGCGGAACCAGTCGAAGTCGCTGTCGCCGGTGGCATTGTCGAAGGCGAACACCGCGACGCGGATTGCCGGTGCGGCCACGGCGACCGCCGTTGCAGGGGGCGGCGCGTCATCGGCGACGGACAGGTATCGCCAGCCGGCGACGCCGGTGGTGACCATGGCCAGGACCAGCAGCACCGGCAACCACGAAAAACGACCGGAACGTCCGTGTGTCTGTTGCGCTGTCGCCACTTTGCCCGGAACGGAGGGCTGCTCCGTGGATGCGACGCCCGCCTCGATCAGCACCTCCTGCACGTCTGCCTCGAAACGCACGCCACGGCCATGCACGGTGCGGATGTAGGTCTGCGTGCGTCCGTCATCGCCGAGCGCGACGCGCGCCTTGTGTACGGCTTGCGCAATGGTGGCGTCGGTCAGGTGCTGGTTGTCCCAGACCTCGGCCAGCAAGCGCTCCTTGGACAGCACTTCGCCCGGGTGCCGTACCAGGAACAGCAGCAGGTCGAACACCAGGCCCTGCACCGGCACCAGCTCGCCAGCGCGCAGCAGTTGGTGCGCGGAAGGGTCGATCTCAAAGTCGCCGAAGCGGTAGCGTTTCAGGTCCGGGTGCACGTCATGGAGGCGCAGACAACGTGCGCCGAGTATAGCCAGTTGACGTTCATCCGCATTTTCGTTGGCCGTTGCAGTGCCACTCGACGGCCATTGAGGCGTCCTTGTCGAACCCGCAGGCGGGCCCGACAAGGAGGTGGATCACGCCGAACGCAGGGCCGTCGCCACTGGCAGCCGCGCCGCGCGCAGCGCGGGGAACAGACCACCGACCAGGCCAATGCCCAGCGCCCACTTCAGGCCGGTCCACAGCAGTACCGGCGACACCTGGAACTGGAACACCACCTGGGTGAAGTTCATGCCCAGTGTGCTGACGCTGTAGCCGTTGAAGAACAGCCAGGCGAGGGCGGCCCCGAGCAGGCCACCGAGCAGGGCCAGCAGCAGGGTTTCGAGCATCACCGCCAGCACCACCGGCAGTCCGCGGAACCCCAGCGCGCGCAGCGTGGCGATTTCCCGGGCGCGGGTTGCTACTGCCGAGTACATGGTGTTGAGCGCGCCGAACACCGCGCCAATGGCCATGATGCTGCCGATCACCGTGCCCAGGATGTTGATCATGGTGGTCAACTGTCGCGACTGCCCGGCGTAATAGGCCTGCGTGGTCTGCACGTCGAGCTTGAGGCGCGGATCGCCGGCCATCGCGGCCTTCAGCTGTTCCAGGCCATCGCCGTCCTGCAGTTTCACCGTCACCGACTGGAACGAGCCACCTCGGTTGTAGGAGCTGGCCACTACTTCGGCATCGGCCCATAGCTCGGATTCGAAGGAATCACCGCTGTCGAAAGCACCGACCACGGTCCAGGTCTGGTTGCCCAGTTCCACCGTTTCGCCAACCGCGATGTGCCGGAACTGCGCCTGCGCGCCACGGCCGACAACCATTTCGCGCAGGCCGCTCTGGAAACGGCGGCCCTCGACCACTCTTACCTGTGGTCGCAGCTTCCACACCTCCCCGCCGACGCCGCGCAGCGTGACATTGGCATCGGTGCCGTCGGCAACGGTCTTGAGATCGACCACCTGGGAGAGTTCCGGCGACATCAGCGGCTGGCCGTCATCACCCTGCGCAATGCCGGCCAGGGTGCGGATCAGCGGCACCTGGCTGCGGGTGATCACCGAGTTGACTTCGGTCTGCGATCCGCCACGAAGGATGATGGCGCTGTCCTCGCTGCCGGTGCGGTTGAGCGTGTTCTTGAAGCCTTCGCCCATGGCCAGCATCGCCACCAGCACGCCGACCACGCCGGCGATGCCGATCACGATCACCGAACTGGCGCCCCAGCGCTGCGGCAACGAGGCGATGCCGACTTTGGTGACAGCGATCGCCTGCCGGCCGCGCCGCGTCAGCAGCAGCCACAGTGCCAGCAGCACGGCGACCACCAGTACGCCGGCCAGCGGCAGCGCGATCCATGCGGCGAGACCGGCGACAAGCGCGAGCACCAGCAGAAGGTTGATCAGGATCTTTTTCATTTTTCACCGCTCACAAATTCAGTGGGTGTCATCCATGGCGCAACGTTCCGGAGTACCGAGCCCCGGCCCGACCATCTCTGGTCGGGCGGTGGTCGTTGCGCGAGCCAGTGGCTCGCAGACGCAACAACTCACTCTCAGCGTCCGGCCAGCGCATCGACGATGTTCAGACGCATGGCGCGCAGGGCAGGCAGCAGGCCGACGGCGAAACCGATCATCGCCATCAGCACCAGGCCGGTGATCCAGGTCTGTGTCGGCACCCCGGGCAGCTGGATCATGCCGCCACTGGCTGCGCTGATGCCGGGCATCAGCACGGCGGCGATAGCGAGGCCGATCAGACCGCCGAGGCCAATCAGCAGGATCGCTTCGGTCAGCACCAGCCACAGCACGCTCTGGTTGGAGAAGCCGATCGTCTTCAGCACCGCGAGTTCGGGAATGCGTTCGCGCACCGCCTGCGCCATGGTGTTGCCGGTCAGCAGCAGCAGGGTGAAGAACACCGCACTCATGATCAGGGTGACGATCAGGCCGATGTCGCCGAACTGCTTGGCAAAGCTCTGCTGGAAGGCGGACTCGGTCTGGGTCTTGGTTTCGTGGTCGGAGTTGGCGGACAACGCGTCGATGGCCCTGGCGGTTTGCACCGAGCCGTTGATGTCGTCGACCTGCACGGTCAGCCAGCCGATGCGGCTCTTCACGTAGTCGTTGGATTCGTCGAAGTATTCCCAGTGGAACATCAGCTGGTTTTCCTGTCCCTGTTGTTCCGGGTCATCCACGTGGAAGATGGCGCGGATCGTCATTGGCCAGTCGTTGCTGCCGTCACGCGGGAATATGGTGGCCTGCAGCGGAATGGTGTCGCCGATCTTCCAGCCGTGCTGCGCGGCCAGAGCGGCACCGACCACCGCGCCGGTGCGATCCGCTTTCCACGCTGCCAGCTGGTCTTCCGGGATACGAAACTCGGGAAACAGCTCGAAGTAGTTCTCGCTGACCGAGAAGTTGGGGAAGAACTGGTTCGGGTTCTGGTAGATGCCGCCGAACCAGGCCGCATACGCGGACTGCTTGACGCCCGGCGTGGTCTCGACCTGGCGCGCGAGGCTTACCGGCAGCATCTGCGTCAACGACAGCTTGGACGACACGATCAGGCGGTCGGCGCCAGCCACGCTGCTGCCGCCGGCGGTAAAGGCCACGCGCACCGAATCGAGCATGCCGAACAACAGGAAGGCGGCGATCACCGAGAACAGGGTGAGCAGCGTCCGCGTCTTGCTGCGGAATAGCGCCGCCCAGATCAGATGGAGGTATTTCATCGAAAACTCCTCGTTTGTCTCCCTCCCTTGCTTGCAGGGGAGGGTTGGGGAGGGGTGGCTCTTGCTGTTGGGTGAAGCAAAAGCACCCCCTCCCAACCTCCCCCTCCCGCTTCGCGGCAAGGGGAGGAGATGGGTGGTCAGGCAGCGGCTTCGGCATTCTCGACCAGCGTGCCCTTGTCGAGGTGCAGGGTGCGCTGCGCGTAATCCGCGGCCTTGGGGTCGTGGGTGACCATGATCAGCGTCTTGCCGTGATCGCGGTTCAGCGTCTGCAGCAGCTCGAGGATTTCCTCGGCGGACTGGCGGTCGAGGTCGCCGGTCGGCTCGTCGCAAATCAGCAGCGTCGGGTCGGAGACGATGGCGCGGGCAATCGACACGCGTTGCTGCTGGCCGCCGGACAGCTCGGCAGGCCGATGCTTGCCGCGATCCGCAAGGCCGACCAGCTTCAGCGCGATCTCGGCGCGGCGGCGGCGCTCGGCGCTGCCCAGCTTGGTCAGCA
>JAGRJX010000026.1:0-5802 GCA_020442545.1 Lysobacterales bacterium | reverse complement strand
CGAAGCCGACGTTGTCGGCACGCCACTGCGCCAGTTGTCCGCCGCTCATGCGGTCGATGCGCTGGCCTTTGACGTCGATCTCACCGGCGCTCGGTGAATCGAGCCCGCCAATCAGGTTCAGCAGCGTGGTCTTGCCGGAACCCGACGGCCCCATCAGCGCCACGAAGTCGCCGTCGGGAATGTCGAGGTCGATACCGTGCAGCACTTCGACCTTTTCCGGTCCGCGCTGGTAGGTCTTGCTCAGGTGGCGAAGGGAGACCAGTGACATGGCTGTGTCCTCGTTGCGTGTTTCGATGTGTGTGGTTGGGTTACGGCGTGTCGCTGGCTTCGCGCACGGCGCTGCCATCGCTGAGTGTTTCGGGCGGATTGGTGATGACGCGCTGGCCGGCGCTGAGACCACTCATGACCTCGCGGTCGCTTCCCAGGCTGCGGCCCAGTTCCAGCGTGTGTTGGCGCGCGCTGTCATTGCTGAGCGTGAAGGCCATCGGCTGGCCGTTGCGGTGAACAATGGCAGATGCCGGCACCAGCACGCCGGGCTTGGGCTGGTTGGCCTCGACCGGTGCGCGTTCTTCCAGGAAGCTGACTCGCACACCCATGTCCGGCACGATGCGGTCATCCCTGGCATCAAGGCCGACGCGCACGCGCACGGTGGCCTTGCCGCGGTCAGCCGTCGGGATGATGGCAATCACGGCGCCGGGAATCTTCCAGTCCGGATAGGCGTTCAGCGTGGCCTGGATCGGCATGCCGGGCTGCACGCGACCGATGAAGGCTTCGTTGACGTCGACCTCGACTTCCAGCGAATCCATATCGACGATGGTGCCGATGCCGGTTCGGGTGAAGCCGCCACCCGCCGAAAGTGGCGAGACGATCTCGCCCGGCTGCGCGGCTTTGGCGATCACCACGCCGGCGAAGGGCGCGCGCACGATGGTGTTGTCGAGGCCATTGCCGGCGATGGCGAGGCTTTCGGCAGCGACTTTCGCGTTGCGCTCCGCCGTGGTCTTCTGCGCCTTCAGCGAATCGCGCTGCGCCACCGCCTGATCGTACTGCGACTGGGGCACCAGCTTGCGCTCGATCAGCGCCTTGAGGCGGGCGACGTTGGCGTTGGCTTCGCGCAGTTGCGCACCAAGGCTGTCGATGTGGCTGCGTGCCGCGGCCAGTTGCGCTTGCGTGAGGTCGTATTGCGCCTGGGCATCGACCGGATCGAGGCGCGCCATGACGTCGCCTTCGCTGACGCGCTGGCCTTCCTCGATCAGCACTTCCAGCACGCGGCCGGTGATCTTGGATGACACGGTCGCCATGCGCCGCGCGACCACATAGCCGGTGGCGTCCAGCACCGATGCGTTGCCGCCGCCCTGGCCAATCGCGACCACAGGCGCCGTTGTCACCGGGATACGGCCGTCACGCCCGAGCAGCCACCAGCCGGCAGCCAGCAGCACGAGCAGGGCGACGACGCCCAACGCAATCCACAGGCCGATGCGTGAGCCAGACGGCTCGGGTCGGCGGTCGATCTTCAGTTCGTTCAGCAGGTCGGTGGACTGGGCCATGGTGTCGCGTTGGTTGCCTGAGGATTGCGCTGCAGCCTATCGGGGCCTGCCTTCCGAGTCACCTGACGACTGTCAGGTCATTGTCGTGACCTTCACGACTGCAGCGCGTGGCTGCGCCCATGTAGCTTGGTGTCATCCCGACCAGGAGACTGTGATGAAGACCGTTTCACGTTCAGCCCGTTCCTGCCAAACACATGGTTTCACGAACGGACCACTTGCCAGACTTGCTGGTGCCCACAAGCGCTACGGCAAGGTCGTCGCGCTGGACGGTATCGATCTTGAACTGCGCACCGGCGAGCTGCTCGCCCTGCTGGGCCCCAACGGTGCCGGCAAGAGTACGGCCATCGGCCTGCTGCTCGGGCTGATCCGCGCGGATCGTGGCGAGGTTGAACTGTTCGGCCGTGATCCGCAGCAGTTGGCAGCGCGGCGACAAGTCGGCGTGATGCTGCAAAGCGCAATGCTGCCGCCCACGCTGCGTGTCGGCGAGCTGATCCGGCTGGCATCCAGCTACTACCCGGCGCCGCGCAGCATTATGGAGAGCGCCGAACTGGCCGGTATCAGCGATCTGCTCAAGCGGCCGTATGCACAGCTTTCCGGTGGCCAGCAGCGCCGGGTGCAGTTCGCGCTGGCGATCTGTGGTCGCCCAAGGCTGCTGTTTCTTGACGAACCCACTGTGGGCATGGACATCGACTCGCGGCGACAGCTGTGGTCGGCGATGCGCCAGCTGGTGGCCGACGGCAACAGCGTGGTGCTGACCACGCACTACCTGGAAGAAGCCGAAGCGCTGGCCGACCGCGTCTGCGTGATCAACCGTGGCGTGGTGATCAGCGAAGGCAGCGTGGATGCCCTGCGTGCACGCGTGCGCCTCAAGCGCGTGCGCTGCATCAGCCGGCTGACACCGGATGTCGTTGCTGCCTGGCCGGAGGCCGTCGAGGCGCGCATGGACGGTGATCGCCTGTGGATCAGCACCGATGCTGCCGAAGCGCTGGTTCGTCGGCTGCTCGATACCGACGCCACATTGTCGGCGCTGGAAGTGCAGCAGGCTGGTCTTGCCGATGCCTTCACCGAACTCACGGCGGAAGCCGAAACACAATCAGTCAGCCAGAAGGAAGCCGCCTGATGAACAGTACAGCGATCATCGATACCAATGCGACAGCCGTCATGCCCTGGTCGCGCCTGATCGGCGCCTATCTGGCCGAAGCGCGCAGCGAGATTCTTCGCTACCTGCGACTGCCCAGCTTTCTGCTGCCGGTGATGTTGTTTCCGGCGGTTTTCTACCTGATGTTCGGCGTCATGCTCGGCTCACGCACCGGCGCGGACGCGTCGCGTTACCTGCTGGCTTCGTACTCCACGTTTGGCGTGATGTCGCCCGGTCTGTTCGGTTTCGGCGTGTCGCTGGCAATGGAGCGCGACGGCGGTCTGCTGACGTTGAAGCGCGCGCTGCCGATGCCGCCGCTGGCCTATCTTCTGGGCAAGGCGCTGATGGCGATGCTGGCCGCGGGTGGCGTGGTCGTGTTGCTGCTGGTCCTCGCCATCGGCCTGGCGGATGTTGCGCTGACGCCGGGGCAATGCCTGGCCCTGCTGGCTACCGGCATGCTCGGCGTGCTGCCGTTCTGTGCTCTGGGCATGCTGATCGGCACGCTGATCAAGGGGCAGGGCGCGCCGGGGCTTCTGAACCTCATCTACCTGCCGATGGCATTTCTGTCCGGCCTGTGGGTGCCGCTCAAGATCCTGCCGGGGCTGATCCAGCGGATTGCGCCGATTTGGCCGAGCTACCACCTCAACCGCATTGCCCTCGACGCCGTTGGTATCGGTCACGGGCCAATCTGGGGGAATGCGCTGCTGTTGCTGGGGGTGAGCGTGCTGCTGTTCGGGCTGGCCGCGCGTCGACTGCGTCGTGTCGGCTGAACTGACGCCGCGCCGGTGGCATGATCGCGCCATGACCCGAGTCCGCATCCCCGCCTGGCTGCCAGTGGATTGGCTGAAACCGGCACCCGACTCCATCGCCGGCCTCGCCATTCGCCGCGGCAAGTCACCATGGAGCGAAGGCATCCACTTGCTCTGGTCGATGTGGCTGTTCATCACGCCGGTGTTTTCCGGGGGCTACACGCTGCGCTGGCTGTGGTTGACGCTGCTGACCTATCCGGCCTTCCTGCTGCTCTATGTGCTGACCGTCGTTGCGTCGCGCCAACGGGCCTGGCGCTACGCCATCGGAATGATCGTGATGGCGGCCGCGCTGCTGCGCTGGTATCCATCCGGTTTCAACTACTTCGTGTTCGGCTGCGTGATGCTTCGGACACGCGAAGGTACGTCGCTCACGCGCTACCTGACCGTGCTGTGGGCGATCAACGCGGCGTTCCTCTCGGCGGCGTTGTGGGTGGGCTATCCGTGGCAGTCGATCATCTGGATGCCGGCAGTGACCACAGTGATCGGCGTCATTGTCCGTGTCGAGCGGCGCGGCCAGCAGAAGGAGGCCGAACTGCTGCTGTCGCACGCCGAGGTGAGACGACTGGCGGCGACCGCCGAGCGCGAACGCATCGGTCGCGACCTGCACGACCTGCTCGGTCACACACTGTCGCTGATCACGTTGAAGCTGGAGCTGTCGCGCAAGCTGTTCGACCGCGATGCCGAGGCTTCGCGCCGCGAGCTGGCCGAGGCCGAACGGGTTGCCAGGCATGCGCTGGCCGAAGTGCGTAGTGCGGTCACCGGCATCCGCGCCACCGATCTTGCGGCTGAGCTGGCGGCGGCCAAGCTGATGCTCGAATCATCCGACGTGAACTTCGACTATGAGTCTGCACCGCCCGATCTCGACCGCGACAGCGAGCGCGGACTGGCACTGGTGCTGCGCGAAGCGGTGACCAACGTTGTACGCCATGCGCGGGCTGATCGCGTGCGCATCGTGTTCGAGCGCGACGTTGACGGCTTGCTGCTGCGCATCGAGGACGACGGCCGTGGTGGCATTGGCAGGGACGGCAATGGCCTTGCCGGTATGCGCGAACGCGTGGCCGACCTGGGCGGCACCCTGGACATCGATTCGCCGAGAGGTGGTGGAACCCGGCTCAGCGTGCGCGTGCCGCCGGGCACGCCAGCGCTGTATCGGCAGGACGACGAAACAAGCGCTTCCGACGCGGTCGCCGCAGGCGGGTGTTCGCAGGGTCGGCAGCCGGAGTCGACGGCATGATCCGCATCGTGCTGGCCGAGGACCAGGCCATGGTCCGTGGCGCGCTGTCCGCGCTGCTGGCGCTGGAATCGGATATCGAGGTGCTCGGTGTTGCTGCCGATGGCGTCGACGCCTGGTATGCGGTGCAGAAACTCAAGCCCGACGTGCTGGTTACCGACATCGAAATGCCGAACCTGACCGGCCTGGAGCTGGCGCAGCGCATCCAGCGCCACGAACTGGCGACCAGGGTCATCATCGTGACGACGTTCGCGCGACCGGGATTCCTGCGCCGTGCACTGGATGCCGGCGTGCAGGGATACCTGCTCAAGGACGCGCCGGCGGAGCACCTCGCCGATGCGCTGCGCCGCGTGCATCGCGGTGGCCGCGCCATCGATCCCGAGCTGGCCCTGGAAGCCTGGTCGGATGCCGATCCGCTGAGTGACCGTGAACGCCAGGTGTTGCGACTCGCCGGCGAGGGCCGCTCGGCCGGTGAGATCGCCAGCGAACTCAACCTCTCGCACGGCACCGTGCGCAACTACCTTTCCGAAGCCATCGGCAAGCTCGGTGTCGGCAACCGCATCGAAGCCTTCCGGCTGGCGCGGCAGAAGGGCTGGCTGTAGTTCGCCGGTCAGCGAACCAGGTTCGCTTCGATCCACGCAAAACTCGCCCGTAGCGCCTGCGCTTCGCCGCCGCTCGGATGGCCCGGCCGGTCGCTGTCGTTCCAGGCGTAGACGTCAAAGTGGCACCAGTCGCGGTCGGCCGGCACGAAGCGCTGCAGATACAGCGCGGCAGTGATCGAGCCGCCCATCGCGGTGTTGCTGGAATTGGCGAGGTCGGCAATGCCGCTGTCGAGATAGCGCAGGTAGGGCGTCCACAGCGGCATCGGCCACAGCGGGTCGGCGGTCGACTTCGCGGCGTCGGCGAAGCCCTGCAGCAGCGTCTCGCGGTTGCTGTACAGCGCCGGCAGTTCCGGACCCAGCGCGACGCGGGCGGCGCCGGTCAGCGTGGCGAAGTCGAGAATCAGATCGGTGGGCTGCTCGGCGGCGTAGGCCAGCGCATCGCAGAGCACCAGTCGGCCTTCGGCATCGGTGTTGTCGA
>JAGRJX010000185.1 GCA_020442545.1 Lysobacterales bacterium | reverse complement strand
ACTTGGTGCCGATCTCGCACTGGCCAGCGCCGCCGACCTCGTGGTGATGCACTTCGGTTTCGATGCCGACGTCTTCCAGCACCTTGCACATCTCCGCGCGAAGGTCGTTCAGCGAATCCACCGGCGACACCGGGAAGTAGCCGCCCTTCACTGCCGGGCGATGGCCCGGGTTGGCGCCGTCCATCCTGGCCTTGCTGCTCCACGGCGCTTCCTCGCTGCCTATCTGGAAGAAACTGCCGGACATGTCGTTGCCCCAGCGGATCGAGTCAAACACGAAAAACTCCGGCTCCGGACCAAAGAAGGCCTGATCGGCGATGCCGGTGGACTTCAGGAACTGCTCGGCGCGACGCGCGATGCCGCGCGGGCAGCGCTCGTAGGCCTGCATGGTGGCCGGCTCCAGCACGTCGCAGAGCAGGATCAGGGTCGGATCGGCGGTGAACGGGTCGATGGTGGCGGTGGCCGGGTCCGGCATCAGGATCATGTCGGACTCGTTGATGCCCTTCCAGCCGCTGATCGAGCTGCCGTCGAACATCTTGCCTTCCTCGAACAGCTCCTCGTTGACGATGCGGATCGGGTAGCTGACGTGGTGTTGCTTGCCAAGTATGTCGGCAAAGCGCAGCTCGACAAACTCGACCTTGTTCTCGGCGATCAGTTTCTTGACGTCTTCGATACTCATGGAACACTCCGGTGGCGAAGGGATGCCCGTTGCATCAGCAATGTCCGTGCCAACATGAAACTTTCATTGGAAACAATGAGTTGACATAGGAATGTCCCAACCAGGACCGAGATTCGCACCACCATTGAACGCAACCCGGCGGCGTTCCGCACCACACTGGTGCAGAAGCTCCGGCCTTCTATTGCTGTGCCGCGACAGCCCGCGTTCAATTGAAACACTCGTTTACCTGCTGCGACAATTGATGCACAACCACAATTGACCCGATCAAGGGCCTGCTGCGCACCTAAATCCGGCCCAGCCGAACCTGCAAACTGAACCTTCTGCCTCGGTGCTTTCAGGAGTGATATCGATGGTCATGCCGGCCAATCGAGCGCTTACTCCTCGGGAGGATCGACGATGGCATCGCAGTACAGATCGGGGGTCAGTCGTTGAACGGGAATAGTGCCGCTGTGCACATCCGCTTCTTCACCTTCGGCACTGAGATCGACCTCGTAGTCGAGTCTGCCCGTTGTGCAGTTGTCGAAATGAATGGCGCCCGTCCCCACCAGCACACTGCTTGCTGGCGGATCGGCCATCGTGAAAACGGAGCCGGTTGTGCGGTAGATGTCCACCGGCACCGTGGTCGACTCGCTGGAAACGCTGTCGAACATGGTGAACCAGCGCAGCGACTCCGGACCGCCCGGCGTGGTGTCATAGGTGTACCAGACAATGGTCAGTAGCGGCGGATCCACTGCAGGCACGATCTCGATGTTGAAGCCCTGGCCACTGGCGGCGGGGTTGAACCAGGTACCGTTCAGCCCTTCGTTGATGAAGAACGGCGGCGACGGCTCACTCACGGTCCAGATGAAACTGGCGTCCACGCTGCTGCTGCCGTCGTTCGCGGTCACGGTGATCGGGTAGCTGCCCGCCGAACTGTTGCTCAAGGTGCCGCTGAATACGCCGCCACTGAACATGAGCCCATCCGGCAGGGTGCCCGATGCATCCAGTGTCAGGCTGTCACCGTCCTCGTCGCTGAAACTGCCGTTCACGTCCACGGCCAGCGGGCCGTCGCCTTCGACATTGTTTTGGTCGGCGATGCCGCTGGTTGTCGGCGGATGATTGGTGCCGACCACCTTGACCAGGCCGGACATCCCGACACCGCCCGGACCCCCGTGCACTTCGCAGTAATAGGGCACGTCGCCAGCCTCGTCGAAAACGACGCTGGACGACCAGTTCTGTGACGACGGATTGCCACCGGAGGACGTGCAACTGGTGGCGCAGCGGAAGCTGTCATCGTCGGCGCGGACGTTGTGGGGTATGCCCGACGTATTCGTCCAGGTCACGGTGTCGCCGACCTGTACCTCAATGTTGCTGGGGCTGAAGCTACTGCCGACAATGGTGACCTGGTGCTCTGCAACAGACCACTGGCCGGCAGGAGCAGCAGGGCGAGCAGCATTGGCCACCACCGTGAGTGGCAGCGATGACCCGGCTGGAAACTACCGTGCGCGACCATACCGGCGTTCTGCGCCCCGAAGCGAACCGATACCAGCGACCGGCCCAGGTCGTCAGGCCAGCAGCCACGCCCACATCGGCAAGGTGGCCAACGACAACAGGATGCCGTAGCCGACCAGGGCGCTGGCCAGTCGCGGCGCAAGACGATGCGAGGCCGCCAGTGCGGCGGCGGTGATCATCGGCGGCATCGCGGTTTCCAGCACCGCCACACGCGCGGCATCGCCGTCGAGCGGCAGCAGCGCCAGCAGCAGCCACACCAACCCGGGCAGCAACAGCAGTTTCGTCAGCAAGCCCACGGCCAGCGGCGACAGTTCGCGTCGCGGCAGCGAAAGGCGGATACCGAGACCAATGGCCAAGGTGACCAGCGGCAGCAACAAGGCGGCGAGACGATCCAGCAGTTCGGCGACAACGGCCGGCGGCTGCGCCGGCATCACGGTGAAACCGATAACCAGGGCGATGAACGGCGGGAAGGCGATGATCCGCTTGCCGATGCCGGCCAGCGTCGGTTTCCGGTCGCCACCGTAGGTTGCCAGCACCCACAGTCCGTAGCTGGACAGGATCAGGAAGCTGCCGAACTGGTCGTAGACCACCGCGTAGGGCAGGGCCTGTTCGCCGAGCAGCGCCTGAGTCAGCGGAAAGCCGAGATAGGACGTGTTGCCAAGCGGCAGCAGCAGAAGCAGCACCGCGGTTTCGCCGCGACTCCAGTTCAGCGCCCGCGACAGCAGCAACACCAGCGCTGCGGACACCGCGAGGATGACCCACGGTACGGCGACCAGCCCGAGCAGACTGACATCCAGTTGCAGTTGCGGCGCATGGCGCAGCACCGCCGCCGGCAGGCAGACGTACAGGGCGATCATGTTCAGGACGTGAGCGCTGTCCTCGGGCAGCAGCTTGAGGCGCGCGAACAGCGCGCCGATCCCGATCATCGACAGGATCAGGACATAGGCATCAACGGTCATGCCGGCATGTTGCCGCCGGTGCGGGAAAGCTTCAATCCGTCCGCCGTATCAGATCGCGACCGGCTTGCTGTCAGCGCCCGATCAGGTCTGCCGCGCGAGCCAGCGCAGCATCGGTGCCCAGTCGCCCTGGTGTCGGCGTGCCTGCTCGGAATGGTAGTCGAACACGCTGCGGCCAAGACCGGCCAGCAGCACATAGCCCTGACTGTCCCGCAGCTCGCCGACCAGCGGATAGGGCCATGACTTGAGCCCGGCCACCACCTGCTGCGAGGCGTTGGTCCACGGCCGCAGGCGATTAGCGACCAGGCCCACGGGCAGCTTGCCGCCGTTGATGCGCCGGTGCTGCACGATGCTGTCGAGGAAGGGCACCGCGGCTTCAAGGTCGAAGGTGGACGGCAGCACCGGCACCAGCACCGCGTCGGCTTCGTCGAGGAAGGGCCGCAGTTCCGGGCGCTGGGCGCCGGCCGGTGCATCGATGACCACCGCTTCGGCGTCGTCGGGGATCTTCTGCTTCCACTTGTCCTTGCAGCCGTCCACCGGCAGCACGGCGCTGTCGAGGTCGGCGCGGCGCTCGCACCAGTGCCAGGACGAACGCTGGCGGTCGGCATCGACGATCACCGTGCGCTTGCCGGCGAGGGCGAAGTGGGCCGCGAGGTTGGTGGCGATGGTGGATTTGCCGCTACCGCCTTTTGAGCTGGCGATCAGGATGGTGGGCATGCCGGGTCTCCTTGGGGGCGTTGTGTCCGTGGCCGCGCGCCATCCATGACCTCATGCCGTTGCCACCGTCCCTGGTGCGCTGCCGATGACCGGAGCCTACAACGGCCGGGGCCGACAGAGGTAGCGTCCGGCCCGCCGTTCAATCCGGGAACCGCTGCTGCATGTGTCCGCGCAGGCGCGCGAAGGCGGCGTCGATGCCGGGCTTCAGGGCCAGGATTTCGTTCCACTGCTGGCCCTTGGCGGCCTGTTCCAGCGCTTCTGCGGCCTCGGCCAGCTCGCCGGCGCCGACCAGCCGCGCCGCGCCCTTGATGCGGTGCGCGGCACGGCCAAGGTTCTCGTCGTCGCGCTCGGCTTCGGCCTGGCGGAACGCCTCGATGTCGCCCTCGCAGGCCTGCAGGAAGTCCTGCAGCACCTCGCGGCGGGTCGCGTCATCGCCGCCTGCCAGCTCGTCCAGGGCATGCTCGTCCAGCGGCGGCGGCTGATCAAACTGAGCAAGACTCGCCGGCGGCGGGTTGCCGTCGTCCAGCACCGCAGACGCCACATCGTCCGGAAGATCCGGCAGCCAGCGGTGCAGGCAGCGGACCAGATCACCGATGCTGACCGGCTTGGCCAGGTAGTCGTCCATTCCGGCCTGGTAGCAGCGCTCGGCTTCTCCTTTCATGGCGGCCGCGGTCAGTGCCACCACCGGTGTGCGCGCCCGCGATTCCGCGACCTCGATATCGCGCAGGGCGCGGGTCATCTGGTAGCCATCAAGCTGCGGCATGTGTACATCGGAAAGCACCAGCGCGTAGCGCCCGCTGCGCCATTTCTCAAGTCCCTGGACACCATCCTCGGCGGTCTCGGCAATGAAGCCGGCCAGCGCCAGTTGGCGCACGATCACCAGGCGATTGGTGGGGTGATCGTCAACCAGCAGGATCAGACTGCCCTCCCGCTCGGCCTGTTCCGGGCTTGGCAGCGGACGCGGCGTGAACGCCGGCACGCCGGCAAGACCGGCGTCCTCCCTGCGCACATCTTCAACCTCGCCAGGCGGCAAGGCCACGATCAGGCGCATGGTGGTGCCGCGGCCCGGCTCGCTCTCCATGCTGATCTCGGCGCCCATCAAGTCGGCCAGCCGCCGGCAGATCACCAGACCGAGACCGGTGCCACCATAGCGCCGCGTGGTGTCACCATCGGCCTGGCTGAAAGGACGGAACAGGCGCTTCTGCTGTTCAGAAGAAACGCCGATACCGCTGTCGCTGACGCGGAAGCAGAGTCGCTCGCCTTCGGCATTGCTGCCGACCGGCTCCAGTACGACTTCGATACTTCCCTTGTCGGTGAACTTGATCGCATTGGACAGGAAGTTCGACAGGATCTGCCGCAGGCGCAACGGGTCGGCGATGTAGGCCGCTCCGACCCGGTCGTCGACGTGGTGGACCAGGTTCAGACCCTTGCTGGACGCAGTACCGGTGTAGTTCTGCGTCACGCTGCCGAGCAACTGCCGCAGGTCGACCGTTTCCGGCGCCAGCTCCAGCTTGCCGGCCTCGATCTTCGAAAAATCAAGGATGTCGCCGATGATCTGCAGCAGGCTGGCGGCGGACTGCTGCACAACATTCAACGATCGCCGCTGATCGGCATCGAGGCGGGTATGCGACAGGATCTCGACCATGCCGGTGATGCCGATCATCGGCGTGCGGATCTCGTGGCTCATCGCCGCCAGGAACGCGCTCTTGGCCTGATTGGCGCTGCGCGCCCTGGCCTCACTGTCGCGAAGCTGTACCTCGAGCTGTTTGATCTCGGTGAGGTCCGTCGCGACAAAAAGCAGACCGTTGAGCTCACCGTGATCGCCCTTCAGCGGGGAAATGGCCAACAGCACCGGGATGCGCCGTCCATCGCGCCGCAGCAGCGTCCATTCGCGCGGCGTCGCGTTGGCCAGCGCCAGTCGCCGGAACACCTCAAGCCCAGGCTGGACGTCTTCGTCGAGGGCCGCGGTCAGTTCGGCGGCAACCTCGGCAAGCTCTGCGGTGTCATGGAACAGGGCCGGGGTCTGCCGGCCGACCAGCCCGTCCGCCGGATGCCCAAGCAGGCGTTCGGCAAAGGGATTGATGTGCACGATCACATCTTCGGCGTCGGTGCTGATGATCGAGGTCTGTGCCGAAGCAAGCAGCGAACGCTGGAACAGGTCGCGCTCCTCGAGTTCGCGACGGACGTCTTCGTTCTGCGCCAGGCTCTGGGTCAGCTCCATCTCGAACTTGAGGATGTCCCCGCGCATGACCAGGAAGGTATCCATCACCGAACCGAGCTCGCCTTTCGGCCGGTAGCGCGGCTCGAATTCGAAGTCCCGCTGCCGGATCCGCCCGGCCAGCGCATTCAGGCTTTCCACACCGCGATAAATGTTGCGTACCAGACGCCGCCCGATGATGACCATCACCACCAGAAGACTGACCGCCACGACCAGGCGGAACAGCCGGTAGCGATTGGAGCGCGCGACGTCGTCCTTGACGATGCGCTCGGCCTGGATCATTGCCACGTCGGACAGGAACTTCAGCCGCGTGCTCACCGGATCCACCGCCGGATAGAGGGCACTGGCGCACACTTCGTCGAGAGTGATGCGGTCCCGCTCGCGCAGCGCCTGACGCAGCCGCTCGACAACGCGGTCGGCATCAACCCGGGCCTGCATGGTCTGGACGAACAGGCTTTGTGCCTGGGGTTCGCGCGGCATTGTGCGGAGTTCGTCCCAGTGCCGCGCAATGCGGACCTGGGCGTTCTCCACGATGTTGAGACCCTGCTCCCAGCCCATCAGCCGGTTACGCACCTTGAACGCCACGTCGACGATGTCCTGCGCGTAGGCATCGGCCACCGCCTTGATCCGCCGCTGGCCCGCGAGGGACTCATCCTTGAGCTGCTTCATCGCCCGGCGCGACTGATACTGGCTGTACTCGTCAACCGCCAGCAGCAGGGCTCCGGTCGCGATCAGCAGGCCGAACAGCAGCAGCAACTGGAAGCGGATGCTGAAGCGGCCGCTGGACGGCGTCATGGGTTGGTCACACCCCCGGGCGCCGCCAGTGTCCGACCACATCGGATACGCGGTCGCCCGGCGTCGGTTTGGCCACCAGATAGCCCTGTGCCAGCGTGCAGCCCAGCTCGGCCAGCATCTGCCACTCATCGATGGTCTCGACGCCTTCGCCGACCACACGCAGGTCAAGCTTGCGCGCCAGTTCGAGACTCGCCTCGATCACCGCCCGCTTGCGCGGCTG
>JAGRJX010000184.1 GCA_020442545.1 Lysobacterales bacterium | reverse complement strand
GACTTGATCTCCAGCGAGGTGACGCCGTCGGCAATCAGTGCCCGGGCGCGGGGCAGGGACTGGGCCAGCAGTGCCTCCTCGCTGGCCGCGCGCACGGCGCGAACCGTCGACAGGATGCCACCGCCGGCACGGGCGATGGCTTCGTAGCTTTTACCGTTGAGGCGCATCTCGAACTCTCCGGCACGGTCGCCGGCAAACACCAGATGCGTGTGGCAGTCGATCAGCCCGGGAGTCACCAGCCGGCCGTCGGCGTCGAACACCTCGGCAACGTCGGTGAGGTCGTCAGCATCAAGGTCGCTCATCGTTGCCAGCCGCACAATGCGCCCGTCACGCCAGAAGATGGCGGCATTGTCCAGCGGCTTCCAGCCGTCGGTGCCGTTGAAGGTCAGAACCTGTGCGTTGATCAGCGCCGCTTCAGCCAGCGTTGATGCTGCCTGCACCGTGTCGATGATACTAGCCATCACCACGCTCCTGCGATTCCGGCGTGGCGTCGTCATGGATGTCGGGGCTGGCTGCCGCGTCGCCGAGGTCGTCGGGCGTCCGGCTGAGGTGGTCATCCTCGTCGGGGTCCACGGGCAGGATCACCGACGCCGCTGTTGCGGTGCCGGGTTCGGCAATCTGATCCAACGCGCCGGTGGTCGAGGCCGGCTGGCTGTCCGTGGATTTTCGGCGGGTATCGTCCGCCCCAGCGGCATCCAGCAGCCGGTTGGCCAGGCTCCGGTACAGCGGCAGCGGCGACAGCAGCGAGGACACGGCCCGGGCAATCAGGCAGGCGGCCAGAATCGGCAGCAGCATGGTCTGGTTGCTGGTCAGCTCCAGCGAAATGACCGCTGAGGTCAGCGGCGCCTGGGTCACGCCGGCCAGGTAGGCGCACATGCCGAGCAGCACGACCGTGCTGGGATCCACGCTGGGCAGAATCTGGGCCACGTTGCTGCCGAGGCCGGCGCCGACCGCCAGTGCCGGCGAGAAGATGCCGCCGGGAATTCCGGCCACGTAGGACAGCAGGTTGGCGATGAACTTCACGGCCCCGAACCCGGTGCCGACCACCGCCTGGTCCTGCAGCAGGCTGCGCGCCTCGTGGTAGCCGGTGCCGAACACGCTGCCGCCGCTCGCGATGCCAAGCGCCGCCAGCAGCAGCCCACACAGCGCGGCGAACTGGACCGGATGGCGATGTCGCCATTCACCCACGCGACCCGGCCAGCGCCGCATGCCGAGCAGCACCAGTCGCGCAAACAGGCCGCCCATGAGGCCGCCGGCAAGTCCGCAGAGCAGAACCGCGAGCCATGACTGACCCAGCGGCAGCGTGGTCTGCAGCCGGCCAAAGTAAGCGTAGTCGCCAACAATGCCCAGCGACACGACGCCGCCGATCAGCACCGCGCCGAGCAGTACGCCGGAAAAGCGGTGTTCGTAGGAGTTCGACAATTCCTCGATGGCAAAGACCACGCCGGCCAGTGGCGTGTTGAACGCGGCGGCGATGCCGGCCGCACCACCGGCGAGTGCGAAGCGTGTGGCTTCCCGGGCGTCTACGAAACCCAGCCGTCGGCCGAAGGCGTAGAGCAGGCCGGCGCCAACGTGCACGGTGGGCCCCTCGCGACCCACCGAGGCGCCGCCGCCGAGAGCGAGCACGGTCAGCGCGAGTTTGGCCGCCGACACCCGCAACGACAGAATGCGCTCGACGAAGCCGGTGTCGCCGCGAGCCGTGGCGGCAATCACCTGCGGTATGCCGCTGCCGCGCGCGTTGCGCAGAAATCCTTCGGTCAACCAGACCAGCAGCGCAAAGCAGGCCGGCGTCAGCAGCAGCGACCACCATGATGACTGTTCGTAGACGCCACGAAATTGCCGGTAGGCCAGATCGGCCAGCGAGGCAAAGGCGATGGCGACCAAGCCAACGGCAACTGCGCCGATCCACAGCGCTGCGCGTCGACGCCACAGCGAAGGTGTCAGCCAGTTGTCGGGCAGGGATTCGTGGGTAGAAGGCATCATCGGCATTTTCGCCGCTTTGCCCGGTCGATGAAAGCAAAGTCGATGGCAGCCCGCTATGCTGGTCACCACACCATGACGTGTCGACGGCAATGAGCAACCCCCGCATCCAGGTCGAAAAGTTCTGGACGTCCGAAGGCTGGCGTCGGAATGTTTCCTTTGTTCCTGGCGATGCGGCGAGCAGCCCGGAACTGCTGTCCGGTCACTGGCTGCCCGGCATACCGAACACCCATTCGCATGCCTTCCAGCGCGCGATGGCGGGGCTTGCCGAGTACCAGACTGACGCCGCCGACAGCTTCTGGACCTGGCGCGAGCTGATGTACGCCTTTGCCGGTCGCATGGATCCCGACAGCCTCTATGCCGTCGCCACGCAGCTCTACGTCGAGATGCTGGAAGCCGGCTACACGTCAGTGTGTGAATTCCACTACGTCCATCACCAGCCGGACGGAACGCCCTACGATGACCCGGCGGCGATGTCGCGCGCGCTGATCGCCGCCGCTCGTGACGCCGGGATCGGCATGACGCTGCTGCCGGTGCTATACCAGCGCGGCGGTTTCGACGGTCGTCCGCTGAATGCTCGACAGCAGCGTTTCTTTCACGACACCGACGCCTACCTGCGCCTGATCGACGCGCTACGCACCGAGGAATCGCCGATGCTGCGGATCGGCGTCTGCTTCCACAGCCTGCGCGCGGTATCGATGGCGAGCATCGACGGGGTATTGGCGGCGCTGGGTGGCGAGCGGCCTATCCACCTGCACATCGCCGAGCAGATGCCGGAAGTCGAGGACTGCATCGCGGCGCACGGTGCGCGTCCCGTGCGGCATCTGCTGGACCGTCAGCCGGTGGGTGCGAACTGGACGCTGGTCCACGCCACGCACATGGACGCGTCGGAGATCCGCGACCTCGCTGCCAGCGGCGCCAGCGTGTCGATCTGCCCGACTACCGAGGCCAATCTTGGTGACGGTCTGTTCTCGCTACCCGAATGGCGCGCCGCGAATGGGCGCTGGAGCATCGGCAGCGACAGCCATATCTCGGTGTCGCCGGTGGAAGAGCTGCGCTGGCTGGAATACGGACAGAGATTCAAAACCGGTCACCGGAATGTCTGTGTTGGCGATGCGGACGATCCGTTCCGCCGGCATGTCGGCAACACGCTGCTGGCTGAAGCCATCAACGGCGCATCGGGATCGACCGGGCGTGACGCCAGCGCTGGACTGATCCGCCTGGATACGTCGCAACCGGCGCTGTACGGCGACGACGAAGCCCTGATCGACCGCTGGCTGTTCAGCGGTAACCGCAGCGCCGTGTCGGACGTGATGGTCGATGGTGTCTGGCTCGTTCGCGATGGCCGTCATCGTCATCGTGACGGTGTGGCCGATCGCTACCGCGACACGTTGCGGCAGCTGACGGGTTGAACCTGCGAGGCATTCAGGCCGCGCGATCCCGCTGCTGTCGCAGCCATTCGCGCGGTGACTGTCCGACGCGCTGGCGGAACAGCCGCGACAGCGCCGAAGCGTTGGCATAGCCCAGCAGGTCGGCGACCAGGCTTACCGACTGGCCATCGCGCAGGCGGCTCTGCGCCAGCGTCAGCCGCCAGTCGGCGAGGTAGTCGGCGGGCGTCTGTCCAACCGCGTCGCGAAAGGCATTGGCGAAGGCGCTGCGGGACATGCCGGCCTCGCTGGCCATGCGCTCCAGCGTCCACGATTCGCCCGGATCGCGATGTAGCGCCACCAGCGTGCGCGCCAGCCGCGGGTCGGCGAAGCCGGTGAGCAGGCCGCGCGGGATGCCGGCGGCATCGGCGTTGTCGACCAGCCAGCGCAGCAGCTGGATCAGCACCACCTCGAACAGGCGATCCGCCAGCAGCCGCTGGCCGCAGCGGACCTGCTCGGTTTCGGCGAACAGCAGCGACAGCGAGTCATCCAGGCCATTCACCTGGCTCAGCGGCAGCAGGATCAACGGCGGCAGCGCGCGCACGAAGGGATTGCGCTGGTCGCCATCAAAGGACAGCGAGGCGCAGGTCAGGCCGACACCATCTTCGGGCATCGATTCGAAGTGGTGTTCGATCGCCTGCGGATAGAACAGCAGGGTCGGTTCGGTCAGCTGCAGGCGTCGTGGCAGGCCGGGCGTCTGGTGGGTGA
>JAGRJX010000183.1 GCA_020442545.1 Lysobacterales bacterium | reverse complement strand
AACTACGAGGAAATCCGCTACGAGGGTTATGCGCCCGGTGGCGTGGCCGTCATCGTCGATACGCTCACCGACAACCGCAACCGCACCGTGGCTGAAGTGCGTCATGCCTTCAACAAGTTTGGCGGAAACCTCGGCACCGACGGTTCGGTGGCCTTCATGTTCCAGAAACTGGGCGTGCTGAGCTTCGCGCCGGGCGCGGACGAGGACAAGGTGATGGAGGCCGCGCTGGAAGCCGGCGCCGAGGACGTGGTGACCTTCGAGGACGATGGCTCGATCGAAGTGCTGACCAGCCCGGAAAACTACGAAGCGGTGAAGCAGGCGATGGCCGAGGCCGGCCTGACGCCGGACGATGCCGAAGTCACCATGCGTGCAGAGAACGACGTCGCCGTCGAAGGTGATCCGGCCAAGACCGTGGCCAAGATGCTCGACATGCTCGAGGATCTCGACGACGTGCAGGACGTGTACCACAACGCCGACCTGCCAGCCGACGCCTACGACTGAGCCGTGGCCCTCGGCGCATGATCCGCATCCTCGGCATTGATCCCGGCAGCCAGCGCACCGGCATCGGGATCATTGATGCCGATAGCAATGGCGCCAGCCACTTCATCCACTGCGAAGCGGTATCGCTGCTGAAGGCGGAGAGCTTTCCCGAGCGCATGGGCCTGCTGGCCGAGGCGCTGGACCGGATCATTGCCGAGCACCGGCCGCAGCAGGTCGCCGTGGAAACGGTGTTCATGGCCAGGGGCGCGCAGTCGGCGCTCAAGCTGGGTCAGGCGCGTGGCGCCGCGCTGGCGACGGTGGTTCGCGCCGGCCTGCCGGTCCACGAGTACGCGCCGCGCCTGATCAAACAGTCATTGGTCGGTACGGGCGCGGCGGAAAAGACCCAGGTACAGATGATGGTCGCCACGCTGCTGAAACTCGAAGGCCGCATCCAGGCCGACGCCGCCGATGCGCTGGCCGTCGCGCTGACACACGCTCACGGCAACGCGCACGCCACCACGCGACAGCTGCCGCCAGACTGGCGCGGTCGCCGACGCGGTCGGCGTTGACTCGGCATCCAGTCTTCGCAGGCGTTGACTCTTCTCCCGCTGGCGGGAGAAGGTGTCCGAAGGACGGATGAGGGTGGGCCGCGGAGCGGCTGACGTGCTGGCTGCGAAGTGATCGTTGCCCCGATGGTTCCGTGGTGAACTGTTCGGTGCTTCGCACCGCCACCCCCATCCGCCTTCGGCACCTTCCCCCGCCAGCGAGGGAAGGGAAAATCGGATCACCAATCACCAATCACCAATCACCAATCACCAATCACCAATCACCAATCACCAATCACGGCCTCTGAATGATCGGAAGAATCCGCGGCATCCTCGCCAGCAAGCAGCCGCCGTGGCTGCTGGTGGACGTCAACGGCGTCGGCTACGAACTGGAAGCACCGATGTCCACCATCTACAACCTGCCCGAGCTGGGGCGTGAGGTCACGCTGCTGACCCACTACGCGGCCAAGGAAGACAGCGTCTCGCTGTATGGCTTCATCAGCCAGGGCGAACGCGAGCTGTTCCGCAGCGTGCAGAAGGTCAGTGGCATTGGCGCCAAGATTGCGCTGGCGATCCTGTCGGGCGTGTCGGTCGACGAGTTCTCGCGACTGGTTCAGGCTGGCGACATCACGGCGATCACCCGCATTCCGGGCATCGGCAAGAAGACCGCCGAACGCATCGTGGTCGAGCTTCGCGACCGCGTCAGCGACATCGGTGCCGGCGTTGCGCTGGGGCTGGCCGGTAGCAGCGCGGGCAGTGATCCGAAGTCCGAAGCCGTTGCCGCCCTGCAGCAGCTGGGCTACAAACCGGCCGAAGCCAGCCGCATGGCGCAGAAGGTGGCGGACGACGGCGACGATGCCGAAACCATCATCCGCAAGGCGCTGAAGTCGGCGCTGAAGACCTGAGGGTCGAGCACTTGGGATTTCCCGTTCCTCGTCGCTAAAGGTGCTCGTGATCGATGAGTTGTGCTGCTTCAAGATTGATCAGGATCAACGCCATGTCATCCGGCCATTCTCCGTCGGGAAGGCGCGGCAGGTCGGCAAGTTGCTGCGCGACCGTGTCAATGTCCGAGTCAGTGGTGATTTGCAGGATGTGGTCGCTATGGGCGTAGTTGAATAGTCCATCCGTGGCCACAAGTAGCCGACCGGTCAGCGGAAAGGGTCCGAACGGAACGGGCATTGCACCGTCACCCAGCAACGGCTTGCGAGCTTGCGCCGCGGTCAGGTCCACAAAACCACCGTCCACCAGCCACCAACATTCGGAATCACCGACGCTTGCACCATGAAAGCTGTCATCGGTCACGCTGACGATGATTCCCGTGGACTGCCCTCCGACGGCGAACATTGCCTGTTCCGAAGCCAATAGCGCCATGGCAGGGGACTTGTGATCGCCATTTGCCAGCGCCACCGCTGCTTCAATCACTGCGTTGGCAGCAAAGGCACCGCTGCCGGTTCCGCCTGCACCATCGGCGACGGCAACAATCAGGCAATCATCGCCTTGGAAAACACCTGCGTGATCTTCGCCGCGATCACCATCGCGCACTTCGGATACCACATGAAGTCGGTTTGATATGCCCATGTGTGTCGTCTTGCGGACGTTTCTTTCGACCGGTGGCCGAATGTTCAGAACTCGTCAGGGGAGAGGTCGTAGGTATCAAAATTGCCATCATGCATCTTGTACAGCGTGACCGTCATGTTGTCGTATCTGATGCCTTCCGCCGTCCGTTCCTCTGTGATGTCGAAGGCCTCCGAGCGCGACAGTCCACCGGTTTTCAAATCCAGATAGCGCAGATCGTAATGGCCGGACGTCAGCTTGTTCATGGTGAAGCGGGAGCCCGCAGGGATGAAGAACTGCCTGACCGGAAAAGCCGACGTGCCATCAAGCGAAACCAGCTTGCCGAAAACATCGGCATCATTCCGTGAATTGTCTACCGTCAATTTGGAATAGCCGTCGGCGTAGTCGATGGGATAGCCCTTGACGTAGGCGGCGCCCGCGGGCCACGGACTGCCGTTGGGCGCGGTTGCGGGAGGCACAAAGGCTGGCTTCGCCGCCGGACGGGCAGGCGCAACGGCTTGGTATGGCTTCGGCCCGGGCGGTGGTGATCGCTTGGGGCCAAGCTCATCCCAAAGCCAGACGCAAAGGCCAAGAAAGAGCACCAGCCCCAACTGCGGAAACGCCGCCAGCAGCTTGAGCGGCCACCGCCACAGCGGCGACAGGGCGCTACGCTTTTTTTGGGACACTTCGGGCTGAACCTGCGACTGCTGTTGCGGCGCATTCGAGGCGGGCGGCGACTGCGCCTGCTGCTGCCGGAGCTTCGCTTCCGTCTGCGCGATCCAGGCGTCATGCGCCTGACGCCGCACGGGGTCGGACAACACTTCGTATGACTGGTTGACCAGCGCCATCACCTTCGTGGCGTGCTCGTCGCCCGGGTGCTTGTCCGGGTGGTATTTCTGGCTCAGTGTCTTGTAGGCGGCGCGGATCACGAAATCCGGCGCGTCACGCGCGACCTTGAGGTTGTCGTAGTGGGTGCGGAGTCTGGTCATGAATCAATCACCGACTAACCGTACTTCACATGCCAGGGTCGTAAAGTTTGTAAAGTGTCGCCTCGAAGCTCTCGACCAGCATTGGCGCTACCAGCCCTTCCTTGAGCCATTCCAGCGCTGTCATGCGTGCATGAAGCTGCGAATCAAACAGCTTGTGCCTGTTTTCAGGTTGCTTGAAAAAAACTAGGGCTACGGACAACCCGAGGTCGTGCGTGGAATACGGAATCGGGCCGCTATTCAGTCCGGCTGCTTGTCGGGAAATGTCCTCCGCTTCGATTGTTCCCATGAGCAACTCGTTAGCGAGGTCGGTGGCCTGACGCACGTCGGCGCGTTTGCCTGGCGGTGGGTTGCCGTAGATGGCAAAAATCAGTTCATCCAGCGCGTTCTTGGGCTTCTTTCTCCTGCCGAAAAATCCAAACATGAGGCTATCCCCCTACATGGTAGTAACGATGGTCTGAGAATCGGACAAAGCAGCATGCTTGTGGAACCAAGCGACTCTACGCTTGCTCTTTCCCAACCACCATGCCGCCTGCGAAGCCCACCGCGGCCATCAATAGGCCTGCAAATGCCTGTCCAGGAAGCAGTCCGGAAACCAACCCGATTGCGCCAAAACAGATTGCGAGAATGACGGTCAGCACCGAGGAGTTGTAGCGGCCAAATCCTTTTGTTTTCGTCCAGAAGTATCCGATCAGCGAAATGGCCCCAAGCACCGTTACGGCAAGCAGTACGCAGGCGAAATGTGAAGCAGCCGGTTCATTCATGGCAGACTTCCTCATAAATCACTTCGGCCACGGTGTCCGGCGCAACGCTACGGCGCTCCACTTCGAAAGGCTTGCGTCGTGCGCTGTAAACAACATCTCCCGCCGAATTCCGCCACGTGAATTGGTCGGATGAGTATTCGCGGGAGTCGCAGTAGTAGGTATATCTCCCCGTATCCTCGACATAAATTTCGTCATAATCGGATTTCTGGGCTTCGTTGAATTTCGTTTGCACCCAGACCGTCACGCTTAGTCCCTTTCGCACCATGGTCCGCGTATCGAAGGCAATCGAAAACTCGTCGTCCTGGTACACCGTGTGCCACCGATCCAATGGCTTTTTGACCGCTGGCTGAGCGTTTTCATCCTTTGCTTGCAGCGCCGATGCCGACAACGCCGCGAGCAGGGCCACGGTTCTCCACGTGCGCCGGCTCATCGGAACACCTTTTCGACGTCGCAGGTCTCGCCGCTGTCGAAAATCAGCTTGTTGTCGTAGGCGTAACGGTCGTACTTAAGCACGGCGTCATCGCCGTAGGCATATTCGTAGCAGTACCTTGTCTGGATATAGACGCCCTCGTCGGTCTTGTACAGGTCCTTGTCGATTCGCCGGACGTTGACGGCAAACATTTCCGCCAGCGCAGACCCCGAAACGACCAGAAGGGTGATCGCTGCGACCGCCCTGAGCAACGCCGAATTGCCCGTCGTCATCCTCCACTCCTGCTACACAAGCCTCGCGCGAATGTAGCAAGTACGCTTCTTTTGTAGCAAGTACGCCGTGGTCAAGTATGCCCGGCGTCACGAAGCTGGGTGTCGTGCGTGCTGATCGTGAAATCGTGGCCATTGCGTTCGGCAAGGCGTTGCGCCATTGCCGCGAGCAGGCGGGCATTTCGCAGGAAGAGCTGGCGCATTCAGCCGGCGTGGATCGCACTTTCGTCTCGCGCGCCGAGCGTGGCGTCTGTCAGCCCGCATTGGCGACCGTGCTGCTGCTGGCGCGGGCACTGAAGATGTCGGCGTCGTCGCTGGTCGCGACGATGGAGCAGAATCTTTAGCGGATCGATTTCCGCAGGGCCGAGATCAGGAGCTGTCTTGAAACGCTGAGCCACCCGCCGCTTCGCGGGCCACCCTCATCCGTCCTACGGACACCTTCTCCCGCCAGCGGGAGAAGGGATTCCCCGAACGACATCGCTTCCATGCGAAAATCGCGGAATGACTGAAGCGCGCACCGTGGCGCCCGCTGCCACGCCTGAAGACGAGGCCATCGAGGCCAGCATCCGCCCCAAGCGTCTGGACGAGTACCTCGGCCAGGAAGCCGTGCGCGAGCAGATGGGCATCTACATCGAGGCGGCCAAGCGGCGCAGCGAGGCGCTGGATCATGTGCTGATCTTCGGGCCACCCGGTCTCGGCAAGACCACGCTGAGCCACGTCATCGCCAACGAACTGGGCGTGCAGATGCGCCAGACCTCGGGCCCGGTGATCGAGCGCGCCGGTGACCTGGCGGCACTGCTGACCAACCTGCAACCGCACGACGTGCTGTTCGTCGACGAAATCCATCGCCTGTCGCCAGTGGTCGAGGAAGTGCTGTACCCGGCGATGGAGGACTTCCAGATCGACATCATGATCGGCGAGGTGCCGGCGGCGCGCTCGGTCAAGCTGGACCTGCCGCCCTTCACGCTGGTGGGCGCCACCACCCGCGCCGGCATGCTGACCAACCCGCTGCGCGACCGCTTCGGCATCGTTTC